>NZ_CP136422.1:3652500-3952500 GCF_034355335.1 Blautia coccoides | reverse complement strand
GAGAAGGCCGTAGCTATTTTTCAAAACAAGGCAGAAATCTCCATGTGCATTCCCTATATGAGGGAGCGTGAGGCCAGTTATGCCAACAAGATCATCAATTCCATGCCGGGAATGCTGGTGACGGTCAATACAGATCTGGAAGTGGTGCAGCTTAACAAAGCGGCCATGGATTTATTCGATATCCGAAGGAAAAAGGCTATTATAGGGCAGCCGGTGTCAAAGCTTATGGATGATTACGCCTTTGTGAATATGCTGGCATTCGGAAAAGGATTTACCCAGGATAAGATTTTTGTGGAGGAATACAAGGTCTATCTGGAACGGGTCCTTACGTATGATAGGAGTAACGGGCTGATCATCTGCATCATGAAAAATGTCACAAAAGAGGTGGCACAGCAGCAGGAGGTGCACCGCACCAGGATCATGGCGGCCCAGATGGCGGATAAGCTGGCGGATGAACAGCTCCGCATTGTCCATCAGATCGCGGAGCTTTTAGGGGAGACAGCAGCCGACACCAAGGTGGCTGTGGAGAAGCTAAAGGAGACGATCCTCACAGAACAGGAAAAGTCCGGGACTGATCATCCGGAGGAATGGTTATGAAGATACATTTTGACAACCTTTTTGCGGATTTTGGACATGTGAGCCTGAATAAAAAGAAAGAATCCCTTTGTGGAGATTTTTACATTACCGAAGAAAAGGGGTCGGATACGGTCCTGGTCCTTTCAGACGGCCTGGGCAGCGGGGTGAAGGCCAATATACTGGCAACACTCACGGCAAAAATGCTCTGTACCATGATGATAAAGAAACTGGCGCTGGATGATGCGGTGGAGGCCATTGCCAAAACACTTCCGGTGTGTCATGTGCGGAACATGGCGTACTCAACCTTTACTGCCCTGAAGATCAGCGGCAGACAGGCTTATCTGGCTCAGTATGACAATCCCGGTGCCATTCTTTTAAGGGATGGAAAGTCTGTGGGATATTCGGAAACCTCACACTATATCGGGGAAAAAGAGATCCGGGAGGCAGAGCTTACTCTTCAGAGAGACGATGTGCTCATCCTCATGTCAGACGGCGTGACCAATGCCGGAATGGGAAAGACGACAGACGGAGGATGGGGGCGGGAGGATGTAGTCCGTTTCTGCGAACAAAAATATAAAAAAGAAATGTCAGCTCAGGAGCTGGCAGCCCATATCGCCAGTGCTTGTGTAGACCTGAATTTAGATGAGACAGATGATGATATCACGGTTCTGGTGATTAAATTATGTGAGAGGGCAGTTACGAATCTGATGATAGGGCCGCCCAGTCAAATGGAAAAAGATGAGGCGTTTTTAAGACTGTTTTTTGAGTCACCCGGAAAGCACATTGTGTGCGGAGGGACCACAGCAGGATTTGTGGCGGATCATCTGGGGGAAAATCTAGTTTCGCTTGAAGACACCAGATGTGATGATGTTCCGGCCATGTCCGCCTTAAAAGGCGTGGATCTGGTCACAGAGGGACTTCTGACCATCCGGCGTTTGAATATATATGCCAACCGTTATTTAAAAGACGGGCTGGCAGTGCTCGGTTTCGGCCGGAAAAAGGATGCGGCCGCAAGGCTTCTGGTGGAGCTTTTTGAAAATTCCACAGACATCCGCATTTTTTTCGGGAACGCCAGGAACCCGGCAAACACAGAACTTCACATAGACGCAGGGGAAAAACTGCGTCTGACCTACCATTTAAAGGATTGTCTGGAGAAGGCGGGGAAAAAAGTGAAGATGAAAATATGGTAGTCATTTGATACTTTGTAAGGCCGTACCATCATGGGAAATCTGCATCTGAACAAAATGTGCAGACAGGCCTGCAGGGCGTCAGAGGTAATATATTATATATAGGAGGGTAATATATGTTAGACCAATCTTACTACGAAAAGGCAGATGAGATCATTGGGCGGTACGGAAAGAAACCGTCATCCCTGATTCCGATCATGCAGGACATTCAGGGTGAATACCGCTATCTGCCGGGAGAACTGCTCACTTACACTGCACAGCAGATCGGGGTGACAGAGGCAAAGGCTTACAGTGTTGCAACTTTTTATGAGAATTTCTCTTTTGAGCCAAAGGGAAAATATGTCATTAAAGTATGCGACGGTACGGCATGTCATGTTAGAAAATCCATGCCGATCCTGGAGGCACTCTACAAAGAACTGGGACTGAGCAAAAAGAAACACACTACAGAGGATATGATCTTTACTGTGGAAACAGTATCCTGTCTGGGTGCGTGCGGGCTGGCTCCCACACTTATGGTCAATGAGGAAGTGCATCCCAAGATGTCACCGGAAAAAGTAGTTGCGTTAGTGCAGGAATTGAGAGGTGAAGGCGCATGATGATTTCAAACAAAGCAGAACTTGACAAGTGCAGGGAAGCAGCAGAACAGGAACTGCAGTCATATGGATGCAGGATTCTTGTCTGTTCCGGTACAGGATGTATTGCAACGGGTTCCGAGAAGATCTATCAGAAAATGATGGAGATTGTTGGGAATACCCCGGATGTCACCATTGAATTTGCCCCTCATGATGAGAAAGAGCATGTGGGTGTCAAGAGGACAGGCTGCCAGGGCTTCTGTGAATTCGGTCCTCTGGTGCGTATCCAGAAAGGTGAAAAAGTGGTGCAGTACATAAAGGTTCAGCCGGAGGACTGCCAGGAAATCTTTGATAATACAGTCATGGGTGACGCCCTTGTGGACAGACTGCTTTATAAGAAAGCGGAGCAGACCTATGTACAGCCGGATGAAATTCCTTTTATTGCAAAACAGACACGTGTGGTTCTGGAAAACTGTGGAAGATTTGACGCAGAGTCTATTGATGAATATATTGGTGCCGGCGGATTTAAAGCGCTGGAAAAAGTGCTGTTTGATATGAAACCTGAGGATGTCGTGGAGGAAGTGGACCAGTCCGGCCTGCGCGGCAGAGGCGGCGGCGGATTCCCGACCGGAAGGAAATGGAAACAGGTGGCTGCCCAGGAAGAAAAAGAGCGCTATGTAGTCTGCAACGGTGATGAGGGAGATCCGGGAGCATTCATGGACGGCTCCGTTATGGAAGGCGATCCTTTCAAACTCATTGAAGGTATGATGATCGCAGGATACGCAGTTGGTTCCTCTGAGGGATATATCTACGTGCGTGCCGAATACCCCAACTCTGTGGCGAGACTGAAACACGCCATTGCAGTCATGGAGGAGAGAAATCTTCTTGGAGACAATATTCTGGGAACGGATTTTGCTTTCCATATGCATATCAACCGTGGTGCCGGTGCCTTTGTCTGCGGTGAGGGTTCCGCGCTGACAGCTTCTATTGAGGGCAACAGGGGATTCCCGCGTACCAAACCGCCGAGAACCGTTGACCATGGTCTGTGGGCAAAACCAACCGTTCTGAATAATGTGGAGACCTATGCCAATGTCCCGAAGATCATCCTGAAGGGCCATGAGTGGTTCCGCACCATCGGAACAGAGGGAAGTCCGGGTACCAAGACCTTCTCCCTGACAGGTTCCATTGAGAATACAGGTCTGATCGAAGTGCCCATGGGGACAACTCTGCGGGAGATCATCTATGAAATCGGCGGCGGCCTGCAGGAAGGCTCTGAATTCAAGGCTGTACAGATCGGCGGACCATCCGGTGGATGTCTGACTACACAGCATCTGGATGAGCCTCTTGATTTCGACTCCGTTAAAAAGTTCGGTGCCATTGTGGGTTCCGGCGGACTTGTTGTTATGAATACAGACACCTGTATGGTGGAAGTGGCAAGATTTTTCATGAGCTTTACCCAGAGAGAGTCCTGCGGAAAATGCGTTCCCTGCCGTATCGGCACCAAGAGAATGCTGGAAATCCTTGAGAAGATCGTAGCAGGCAAAGGGGAAGTGGAGGATCTTGACAAATTGGAAGAGATCGCCAAGAGCGTAAAAGACCTGTCTCTGTGCGGCCTCGGCAAGAGCGCACCGCTTCCTGTACTGAGTACCATCCGTATGTTCCGGGATGAGTATATGGAGCATATTGTGGATAAGAAATGTGCTTCCCATACCTGTACAGCGCTTCGGAATTATTATATCAATCCGGAAAAATGTAAGGGATGTACCAAGTGTGCGAGAAATTGCCCGGTTGGTGCCATCACCGGCGAGAAGAAAGAGCCGCATACCATCGATACCGCAAAATGTATCAAGTGCGGAGCATGTATAGAGAACTGCAGTTTCGATGCGATCGAGGTAAGATAGGAGGAGAGAGAATGATTCATGTTACGATAGACGGAATTCCTGTAGAAGTTGAGAAGGGTACTACCATCTTACAGGCTGCAGAGAAAGCCGGTGTGAAGATCCCTACATTATGTTATATCAAAGACCTGCTTCCTGACGGTTCCTGCCGTATGTGTATGGTGGAGATCGAGAATAGAGGAAGAAAGAAAATGGATAGCGCATGTTCCTGTCATGTCAGCGAAGGCGATGTGATCGAGACCATGAGTGAGAAAGTAGTGGAGTCCAGAAAAACCATTTTGAATCTGCTGTTGTCCAACCACAAGACGGACTGTTTCTCCTGTGCCCAGAACGGCAGATGTAAGCTTCAGGATTACTGTGTGGAATACGGCGTGGAAAGAACCACTTACGAGGGCGAGATGACAGAGTTTCCGGTGGATGACTCCAACCCGTTCTTTACTTATGACCCTAATCTGTGTATTCTCTGCCACAGATGCGTGAATACCTGTAATCAAGTGGTGGGCCGCGGTGCTATTGACACCATGGAGAGAGGTTTTGAGTCCTCTGTGGGAACACCGTTCGGTGTGCCGATCAGAAAGAGTACCTGTGAGTCCTGTGGAAACTGTGTGGAGGCATGTCCTACCGGAGCACTTTCCTCCAAGAGAAGAAAATCCTTCCGCCCGTGGCAGATTGACAAAAAAGTCCTGACCACCTGCCCACACTGCGGTACCGGATGCCAGTTCTATCTGGTGGTAAAAGACAACAAGATCGTGGACGTGGAGCCGGCCAACGGACCGTCCAATAAAAACCTTCTCTGTGTCAAGGGACGCAGCGGTTCCTTTGACTTTGTCCATTCAGCGGACAGAGTGAAATATCCGCTCATCAAGAACAAAGAGACCGGAGAATTCGAGCGTGCAAGCTGGGATGAGGCACTGGATCTGGTGGCCTCCAAATTCATGGAGATCAAGAAACAGTACGGTTCTGAATCCCTGGCAGGTTTTGCGTGTTCCCGTTCCCCGAATGAGGACATTTACATGGTTCAGAAGATGGTGAGGACCTGCTTTGGAACCAACAATACAGATAACTGCGCGCGTGTATGTCATTCCGCATCTGTCGCGGGTCTCGCTATGACCCTCGGCTCAGGAGCAATGACTAATCCGGTTGCGGATATCACTCAGAAGCCGGACCTGATCATGATGGTAGGTTCCAACCCGGAGGAGGCACATCCTGTTATTGGTATGCAGATCCGTCAGGCTGTAAAGCGGGGCTGCAAACTGATCGTGGTTGATCCCCGTGACATTGATCTGTCCAAGAAAGCAGATATCCATCTGAAATTAAGACCGGGCACCAATGTTGCCTTTGCCAATGGCATTATGCACGTGATCATCGAAGAAGGCCTTCAGGATATGAAGTTCATTGAAGAGAGAACGGAAGGCTATGAAAAGATCAAGGAGATCGTAAAAGATTACACCCCGGAAAAAGTCGGGGAAATCTGCCATATAGACCCGGATGACCTGAGAAGGGCTGCCATCATGTATGCAAAAGCAGATAAGGCTCCGATCATCTACTGTCTGGGTGTAACCGAGCATTCCACCGGTACAGAGGGCGTTATGTCTATGTCCAATATGGCTCTGCTGGTAGGTAAGCTGGGCCGCGAGGGCTGCGGCGTCAACCCGATCCGCGGACAGAACAACGTACAGGGCGCCTGCGATATGGGAGCCGGACCGAAGGATTACCCGGGATATCAGAAGGTGGAAAATCCTGAAGTACGTGAAAAATTTGAAAAAGCCTGGGGCGTGAAGCTGAATCCAAACAATGGTCTGCACTCCACAGAAGTGTTCCCTGCAGCCATTGAAGGCAAGGTAAAAGGTCTTTACATTTATGGTGAGGATCCTATTGTTACAGACCCGGATACCCACCATATTATTAAAGCGCTGGAAAATCTTGATTTCTTTGTCATCCAGGAGCTGTTCATGACAGAAACGGCACAGTATGCGGACGTTATCCTTCCCGGTGTCAGCTATGCGGAAAAAGAAGGTACCTTTACCAATACAGAGCGCCGCGTGCAGAGAGTACGCCCAGCAGTGAAGCTGGACGGCGATATGAGACTGGATACAGATATCATCATTGACCTGATGAACCGTATGGGTTATCCGCAGCCGCATCTGAACTCTGCTGAGATCATGGATGAGATCGCATCTGTGACGCCAAGCTACGGCGGAATCAGCCATGCAAGGCTGGATGCAGGTGAGACACTTCAGTGGCCATGTCCTACCAAAGACCATCCGGGAACCCCCATCCTGCATGTGGGCAAATTCTCAAGAGGCCTGGGTATGTTCTACCCGGCAGAGTATGTACCGTCTGCAGAGCTTCCGGATGAGGAATATCCGATCATTATGATGACAGGCCGTATGCTGTATCACTATACCACAAGGGCCATGACCGGAAGAACACCGGGACTCATGGAGATCCAGGGTACCTCCTATATTGAGATGAACTATAAGGATGCAGACGCACTGGGGATCAAAAATGGCGACAGGGTAAAAGTATCCTCCAGACGTGGTCAGATCGAATCCACCGCAAGAGTGGGACGCAAGGTTTCCCAGGGTGAATCCTGGATGCCATTCCACTTCCCGGATGGAAACGCAAACTGGCTGACCAACGCAGCACTGGATAAATATGCAAGAATACCGGAATACAAGGTATGTGCGATCAAGATTGAAAAAGCATAAGTAACTATACTTACAAGCATAACGGAGACAACAGATATGGCACAGAACTATCCAAAGAGAATTGAAATGAAGGAAGGCATAGACCTGCTTCTCTCTCACGCAGAGAGGATGGGGACGGAAAAGGTGGAGATCAATGAGGCTTACGGCAGGATTTTAGCCTGCCGGGTACGGGCGAAAGAGAACATTCCGCCCTTTGACCGCTCACCCTATGACGGCTATGCCATCCGCTCTGCGGATGTTGCAGGTGCAGGACATGATTCGCCGGTGACTCTGAGAATAATCGAAGAGGTACCGGCGGGGCATGCCCCCGAAAAAGTGATAGGGCCTATGGAGGCGGTAAAAATACTGACCGGAGCGCCTATCCCTCAGGGAGCCGATGCTGTGGAAAAATATGAAGACACTTCCTTTACTGAAAAGGAAGTGTGTTTCTTTTCTCCCATTGCTTCGGGGAGCAACATCGTAAAAGCAGGAGAAGATGTAAAAAAAGGCGAGATCGTCATGGAAGAAGGCGAATATTTAAGCCCGGCATCCGTGGGACTTCTTGCGGGCCTTGGGTATGGAGAGGTGGAAGTCTTCAAAAAACCCAGAGTCAGGATCATCAGTACAGGGGACGAGCTTCTGCAGGTATCTGAGGAGCTGAAACCGGGAAAAATAAGGAACAGTAGTGCTTACATGCTGCAGGGTTTTCTGCGGCAGTGGGGTGTAGATGCAGATATCTACGGAATTGTAAAGGATGATGAAGAGTCCATCAAAGAGGCGCTGAAGGACTGTCTGGCAGAGGCTGACTGTGTGATAACCACAGGAGGCGCATCTGTGGGAGATTATGACCTGGCGCTTTCTTCTATGGAAGGGATCGGGGCAGAGGTATTGTTCTGGCAGGTAAGGATGAAGCCGGGAATGGCAACTCTGGCAGCGGTAAAGGACGGCAGGCTTTTATTAGGACTTTCCGGCAATCCCAGCGCGGCGGCAGCGGCTTTGTTTTTGCTTGGGCTTCCTGCATTCCGCAAGATGTGCGGCAAAAGGGAATACAAAGTGCCCTGCATACCCGTGTGTCTGCCGGATGGGTTTCCAAAGAAAAGCCCGGGAGGAAGGATCGTTCCCGGAATTCTGGAATTCGACCAGGGCAGAGTCTGCTTAAATACCAGGAAGAATCAGGCGAACGGCATGGTCAGCCCATGGGGCGGCTGTAATCTGATCGGAATGATCCCAAAAGGTTCCGGTGCACTTTTGCCCGGAAGTATCATCGAAGCTTTGTATCTGGGTGAGAATTAAATTTGCAGGAATTAGATCTGAGTGAGGTTTAGGGTATGACAAAAATAGCAGCAGGAATCCTGGCGGGAGGAAAGAGCAGCAGAATGGGGAGCGATAAAGCCTCCCTGACATGGAACGGAAATACATTTCTGCACACGCTTTTGGATGTCTGCCGGGATTTCCCTGAAATTTATGTCTCAGTGGATGACAGGGAAAAGTACCGGGATTTTATTGAAATTTATGTCTCAGAGAACGACAGGAAAGAATACCGGGATCTGCATTGTACATTTGTGGAGGATGAGGAAAAGGGATACGGACCGCTGGAAGGTATCTATCAGATATTAAAACAGATGGATGCGCAGTACGCCGTGATGCTTGCCACTGACATGCCTATGATAAGCCGAGAATTCCTGAAGGAACTGGTGTCCCATGTTACCGGCGAGGAAGACTGTCTGGTTCTCAGAAAAGAGGGGAGGCCTCAGCCTCTGTGCAGTGTGTACGGAAAAAAAGTGCTTCCCATTGTGGATAAGATGCGCAGAAATAAGGAGCACAGACCCAGACTTCTGTTTCAGCGGGCGAATACGCGATATCTGGATATTGAAGAGTTGGGATTTGGAGAGGCAGTTATCGCAAATGTGAACACACCCGAAGAATATGAACAGCTCTGTTTTCAATACGGCAGAAAGCTCCAGGAATTTGCCCCCTGTGTCAGGGAGAAGTTAAGGCATGGAAGGGTACTTGTCTGTTATCTGGACGGGCTGGGATACCGCATGTATAAAAATGCCGCGGACAATGGTTTCATACCCTTTATAAGCCGGAATTTTTCTGTGATCCCTGTGAGAACAGTGGAGCCTCCAGTGACAAATCCGGCTATGGCTACCATGATAACAGGGGAACTGCCCGGTGTACACGGTGTATATTCCAGAAAAGACAGGGAAGTGCTGGTCCCCACTCTGTTTGCCGGCAGGAGCGCGGAAAACACTGCTTTTTTGGAGGGCGATACCAGGATTTTAAAGACGGAACTTTCGCCCAGGCTTCATGCTGCGGCAAAGGGAAAAGGCTGCGATCATTGGATCTGCCGGGATGCATGCAGAGCGGTTTTGGAGGGAAAAGAATTTATTTTTGCGCATTTTCATGAGATTGACGATGCGGCTCATGCAGAGGGACCGGTAGGCCTGGCATGTATGGAAAAATTAAGAGAGACAGATGCATATATAGAAGAGCTTTCCGGGATTTTTTCAGGAGAGATCCTGCTGATCAGTGATCATGGAATACATGAGACAGAGGACGGCGGTGATCATGGGGAGAATCCGTGTTGCGATGCCGCAAATCCTTATGATATGGAGGATATGCTGGCAGTCTGGGGGGAGCATATATGAAGGTAGAAGAAGGTTTGTTTGAAGGCATGATCCCTGTGAAACTGGAAGGGAAGCATGCAGATGGAGCAGAATATTCCTATCAGGCCTTTTCGGTGAGTGAGGTGCTGGGCAGCGTGTCTGCGGACAGCCTTGTGGAATTTATAAGCGGGGATGGCAGGGATGTGGCCGTGTCCGGCGAGGAGATCCTTGCAGGGGATGTATATCTGGTGCTGGACGGGGGAGCATACCGCCTTGTCATTCCAAAGGATACACACCGAAGGCGCTGGTGTAAATATATAACAGAAATACAGAGTGATCAAGGAGGGTGACAGTTGAAAATCTGTACGATCGTAGGTGTGAGAAAATCCGGCAAGACTACAACGGTCACCGGACTTATTAAAGAATTAAAAAAACGGGGATACCGGACAGGAACAGTAAAAAGTGTGTTCTGTCCAGAATTTTCCCTGGACACTTCTGACAGCAATACATGGAGACACAGGGAGGCCGGTGCTGATCTTGTCTGCATAAAGGGAAAAAAGGAGACAGACATTCTGCTTCCGGCGGACAAGAGCGGGGATTTCTATGAAAAACTGCCTGTGGATTTTCTCATACTGGAAGGGGAATATGAACTCTGCGTGCCCAGGATCATCTGTGCACATAAAGACGCAGAGGTGCAGGAGCGGCTGACAGAGGAGACCATAGCCATAGCAGGCAGATTGGCCGGGGAAAAGAAAACCTGGGAAGGCTTCAGGGTCTATCACTCTGTGCATGAGATCTGTGAGCTGGCAGATTTATTGGAATCACTGCCGGATGCGGAATTTCCGCTGAAAAAACGTCCCATGCTCCAAAAGGCGGCGGCTTTTTGTCAATGTGGATGTCATAAGGCAGAAAAAAAGCTGGCCGGTAAGAAAAAGCTCACGGCCCATCCCTCAGGCGCTGAGCGGAAACATATTTTCCTGACCGGGGAAAAGGGGATCGGCAAGAGTACACTTTTGAACCGTATTGTGGAAGAATTGGGAACAGAGCCTGTGGGTTACCAAACCCTGCCTTATGAGATCGGTGGTGTTCAAAAAGGATTTTACCTGCACAGCCTGGTACCCATGGGGGAGTTTGAAAATGACAGCCCGATCCTCATACGGACCGGCAGAGGAAAGAAGATATCCATACCGGAAACCTTTGAGACTCTGGGCACTGCGGTGATGAAAAAGGTGAAGGACATGCCTGAAAAAACAGTTGTGATAGATGAGCTGGGAAAAGCGGAGGCAGATGCCCCGGGTTTCCAGGAGGCACTGTTCTCCTGCCTGGATACCCAGAGCCTTGTCATCGGTGTCCTGCAGAAAAATACAGGTGCGTTTACACAGGCCGTTGCAGAGAGACCCGACGTAAAAGTTTTTGAGGTTACAGAAAAAAACAGGGACAGCCTCCTGGAAGTTATCTGTAAAAATATCAAAAAAATGAAATAAAAAGCTTGACTAAAATAGTCAAAATAGGTATTCTTATATTAGAATATGTCTGATGAATGAGACAGTGTCTAATGACAGACATTATAAAAAAATAAAGGGGCAAAACTGTCGTAAGGCAGTGACGCAAAGCCACGGGTCCCAAGGGAGGGATAGCCGGGCTGCAGACAGTGATGGACAGGTATACCCTGTCTGTCTGTTGTCTTTGTGAAAAAACGGTATCCCTGGATACCGTTTTTTTTGGCCCTGTAAGGGGAAGGAGAATAGAAATTGAAAATGAAAAAGTTATGCGCTTGGCTGCTCATATCCGGTATGATCTTGCAGACACCGGGAACTACCGCATTTGCCGCTGTACAGGAGCAAAATACAGAATCTTATAAAGCCGGCGGACAGGTTCAGAGCAAAGAGGCAGACAGCGGTCAGCAGGAATCTTCCAAACAGGAAGGGATAACAGGAGAACAGCAGGAGGTGTCCAAGCAGGAAGAGGCTACAGGAGAACAGCAGGAGGTGCCCAAGCGGGAAGAGCCTGCAGGAGAACAGCAGGAGGTGCCTAAGCGGGAAGAGGCTTCGGGTGGACAGCCAGAAGCCTCTACGCAGGAAGGTACAACAGGAGAACAAGCAGGAGAGGCCAAGCAGGAAGAAACACCGGGAGAACAGACCGGTGCGAAGGCGGGACAGAGCAATAGCCAAGAGTCACTAAAAAGTCCAGAAGCACAGAAGGAAGACGGAACACTGCCGGCGGATGGGAGCATAGTACAGAAAGGCCGGCTCCATCTGAGTCTGATCTACAGCCTTCCCTACAGCGCCCCGGAGACGCTGAACAGTGGGTTGCAGGCAGTCCTCACAAGAGAAGGGCAGCAGTTGGAAGCCTCTTTTTCCATGTTGGAAGGGGAGAGTGTGTCAAAAAAAGCAGAGGCCTCTTTTGTGGATCTGGAACCGGGACAATATCATCTTCGTATAAGCGGAAGCCATTTTGCCGTATATGACCAGGATGTGGAGATCCAGGCAATGGATCAGAAGATGCAGTTTATGGATGTCTACACCGGCATGGATTTTTCTGACATGGAGAGACATCCCGGTGTTATCGGATATGGGGATGTAAATCGTGACGGTGTTATTGATGAGAATGACAAAACAGAGCTGATCCGGGCCATTCATCTGGAGAGCACAGACAGCGTGTTTGATCTGGATCAGGATCAAAAGGTGGATCTTGTGGATCTGCAGTGGCTTTCTTACAGCTATGGATTCGAGAAAATGGAATCCTATGTGACAAGAAGTTATATTCTGGAAGAGATATCAGCAAATGTGGGCGAGACAACCCAGGTTGCAGAGGGAAGTGTTGAGAGTATCCTGGAAGACGGCGGCAGTGTTTCCCTGAAACCTGCGAATGACGGGGAAATCTCGCCGGAAAATCCGGTGGAACTGCAGCTTGATCTGGAAAAACGTACCGATATCCAGGCAGGGGCATTGGTTTTGTCGCCTCCGAGGGACTCCGGTAATATCATTCAGGCAGGGTCAGTGACCGTGGATTATGTGGATGAAGTGGGACAGAGCCAGACCATAGAAGTTCCCATAAGCAGCGTATCCATGTTCGCCCTCACTGCGGCGCAGGCAGTCATTGAGCCGGACGGAACCATAATCATCAACTTGGGAAAACAGGTAGCCATTAAAAAGGTAACCATCAAGGTGACAGATACGGGAGGAAGCAAGCTGGCGGATATCTCCAAGGTGGAATTCCTCAATGGAATGGAGGACAGGATCCCTGCACCGGTCATGAATATTCCTGACCAGGTAAAAGCAGAGCCGGGAGATAAGAAATTTACCGTGACCTGGAACGCCCAGACAAATGTAGCGGGATATGAAGTCATGGTGAAAAAAGACGGAAAAAGCAAAGTCTATCCAACAGCAGAGAACAGTATCCTCGTAACAAGCTTTGGGACTGAGAAAATAAAAAATAATGAGGAGTACACAGTACAGGTCAGGTCCGTGAACGGAGACTGGAGCAGTGCTTATTCGGAAACGGTGTCTGTGATCCCGAAGCCGTCAAAAGCGCCTGATGCGCCGGAGAATGTGAGCATTTCCGGGGGATACAGAAAACTGGATATTACCTGGAAGAAGATGGAAGACACGGATTCCTATACACTCTATTACAGAGAACAGGGAACCGAAGAGTTTGAAAAGAGAGAAGACATCCAGCAGAATAAATATCAGCTCACAGACTTAAAAGACAGCACAACCTATGAAATCTGCCTTACAGGAACAAATGAAATGGGAACCAGTGGAAAGTCAAAGCTTTATGCGGGAGAGACAACAGATATTGATCCTGCAGTCACATCCAATTATAAGCTGATCAACACGCCTCAGAAAGGGGGAGGACTGACCGCCCACATTACATCCATTGAATATCCGTCATCAGGACCGGAGATAAATGAAGCGGTGGCAGATAATGATTACACCACTTCCTGGAGTCTGCCGTCCTGGGATGCAGGCGGCTATAATTCGGGCAAGCCATCACCTATCATTACCTTTGACCAGAGCTATGAGATGGACAGGCTGGTGGTAGTCCCTGATGAAAAACAACAGTATGCATATGGCTATGCAAAAACAAGATACTGGGATGAAGAGGGAAAAATATCTACAATAGATGGTCAATTTACGCAGAAGAAGAGTGTAAACGGTAAGGCATATTACGAATTTAATTATTCCCAGCCTTTTAAGGCAAAACGGATACAGATAAACTTTGCCATGGCATGGGTTCCTGTGAATGGGAGAATCTCTATAGCGGAGATGAAATTTTACTATTATGACAGCCTGGAAAAGGATGTTGATGCACTGTTTGCGGATGCTATGCATGTGGAACTGCAGGAAGATGTAACTGCAGAGACGATAGAGGCGCTGGAGAACAGAGCTAACACTCCGGATGAAGTTACCGGGGATTTCCATCCGAAAAGAGAGCTGCTGCTTTCTGATCTGGCCTATGCAAAAGATCTTCTCAATGACAAGAATGCCGGCAGGATCATGAAGGTTGATACAACAGTGACCAAGAAAAAAGACGGCGCTCTGGGCTTCTCGGGAGGTCTGAATGCATGGCAGCCTCTTGGCATTAGTGCCCATGCAGGGGAAGAACTGGTTGTATATGTAGGCAGAGATGACGCGGAATTGGGAGCCAATACCAACCTGAACCTGATCGCAACACAGTATCACGCGGAATCAGGAAGCTGGAGCAGGGTTGTGGTGCAGAATCTGAAGAATGGCAAAAATGAGGTAACCATTCCCCAGATCAGCAGTCTGAGCACAGAACACGGCGGCAGTCTCTATGTGGAGTTTACAGGAAATAATGATACACTGAACATGAGTGTTCGTGTCAGCGGAGGACAGGAGATACCCAAGCTTGATATCTCCAATGCAGCGGATGAGACTGAAGCCAGGGAAGCTGTCAGGGCATATGTGGAGAAACTCAATGCATATGTTCCACAGATTTCTGAACTTCATAAAAAACTGCATGAAGGCAATAAAGAAAGCAGTTGTGATTACAGCTATGACAAGCAGAACTGCATTTTGGGAGCAACGGACATTGTGCTGGATCAGATGATGTATTCGGTATCGGCAGAACAGATCCTGAACGGCATCAACAATAAGCTGAAAAACCAGGGGAAAGAAAAGAATCTGGATAATCAGACAGAGGTACTATATGAGTCCTGTCAAGCTATGGAACAGATGGTGACACTGTTTTACCAGCACAAAGGACTGGGTGATTATAATGGAGACAAGGCACTGACTGCCCAGTATGGCAGCAAAAATAATCTGCCGTCCAGCCGTCTGAACATACGTTACATGAGAATGTTTTCCGGAGCCTTTATGTATGCCGGCGGGCTTCATGTGGGTATCGAATGGGGCAGCGTGAGCGGCCTTGCAGGCGGTGTACCGGTTGAAAGTGATAATGGAAAATATGTGAGCGGACAGCTTTTTGGCTGGGGAATTGCCCATGAGATAGGCCATATCATCAATCAGCCGTCCTATGCCATCGCCGAGATAACCAACAATTATTATTCCATTCTGGCACAGGCAAAGGAGACAAATGATTCTGTACGCTATAAATATGAGGATGTGTATAAGAAGGTCACTTCTGGTACAAAAGGCCGTGCGGAAAATGTGTTTACAAGTCTTGCCATGTACTGGCAGCTCCATCTGGCCTATGATGACGGATATAATTATAAGACTTATGAAACTTATGAGGAGCAGTTTAACAATCTGTTTTTTGCAAGAGTGGACGCGTACGCAAGGAATACGGCCATTGCACCTGCTCCGGAGGGAATCGCACTGACGATTCCAAAAGATGTGGACAATACCCTGATGCGGCTGTCATGTGCGGCTGCCGGGAAGAACTTACTGGAATTCTTTGAACAGTGGGGAATGACACCGGACGAGGATACCATTGCATATGCGTCACAGTTTGAAGCAGAGACGAGAAGGATCAGCTATATTACAGATGAGGCAAGGGTATACCGCATAGAAGGCGGAGAAAGTACAGCCGGACAGACTGCAGTAAGTGCAGCGCTTACATATGTTCCTAATTCTGCTCAGGTGACCCTCACACTTTCCAATGACGCGGCTGACCAGAACTCCATGCTGGGATATGAAATATACAGAAATGGCAAGGTGATCGGATTTGCAGAGGCTAAGGACGGCTCTGTGACATATACAGATACCATTGCATCTATGAACAACAGAGTGTTTACTTATGAAGTGGTGGGATATGACAAACTGTTGCAGCAGACAGAGAAAGTTACAGCGGACACCGTGAAGATTTCCAATGACGGAAGTGTGGCAAAGGATGGATGGAATATAACAACGAATATGACCTCCTCCAGTGACAGACAGGAAAACGGCAGTGAGGAAAATCCGGAGGGAACCGTTGTTTCGGGAATCAGCAGCATATATAACAATGATTATACAGATGTATATACCGGAGAAGCAAAATCTCCGGAAATCATTATCAGTTTTGGCAGAACCCTTCAGGCGGCCGCGTTCAAGATCACAGCCACTGATGAAAAAACAGCAGTTAAGAATTTTGATGCCTATGTGAGTCAGGACGGAAACCAGTGGACGCTTGTGAAATCAGGAAGTCTGTCTTACTCGGAGAATACGGCTGTTTCCTATTTCAACAAAGAAGGTGATTCCTGGCTGTACACCTATGATGCTGCTTATCTGAAGCTGAAGATCAAAGGGCAGAGTACAGTGTCTCTGTCTGAGATAGATATTTTAGGCCCCACAGGAGACAATGTTGAGTTTTTGGAAAACGGTATCGGTATTCTGGATAAAAATTACAGCTATGATGAAAACGGAGGTGAGATACCTGTCGGTTCCCTGATCTTCACAGGCGAATATAAAGGAAATCCTTCCTATAATGTGGTAAAATTGTATGACCAGAATGGAAATATCCTGGATGGTTCCCAGTTGATCTTTGCGGAGGTTCCGGCTGAGGGAGAACTGGGAGAAGTTTCATCCGGTACATGGATCTATTATATGGAACCGGATCAGATCCCATCCGGTGTGACCAGTGTCAGGGCGGAATTATACCGAGTGGATGATGCGCATACAAATGAAGGTGAACGTCTTGTAAGTGATACAATGCCCATGGCTGTGCCGAATCCGCTGCCGCCGATTCAATTGACGGATAAACATGAGGAGGGGAACTGATGAAGAGAATAAAGAGCTTATGTATTGTTTTAGTTCTGGCGCTGTTTGCGGCTTATGTCCCTGTACAGGCTGCCAAACAGGATGATACGATGATCAAAATGCAGCAAAAGGATGCGGGCCAGGTGGAACTGGCCCTCTACCCCAATGGGGATATGATAAAAAACCATGCTACAACATACCGGATCCAAATGAAGATAACAGAGATTGAAAGCGGAAGTATCGGTGATATTACCTTTACTTTCTCAGAAGAGATACAGAACAAATGCAGGATCCGGGAATATATTTATGAAAATGGTGTCCTGGATATCTATTTTTCATCATCGGATACGGTTTTTGATCAGGCCCGGGATGTGTCGGTCGGTACCATATCAGGCACTCCGAAAAGTGAAATGTTTCAGGCATCCATCGTGCCAAAAAGTGTTGTGTTTGTTGACCAGAGTCATCAAATGAATACTGTGGATGAAGGGGTACTGCAGGGCATATCTTATGACTGGGCAGTAGGAGAAAAAGTTCCGGATCCGGACAATCCAGGGAATCCGGATAATCCGGACAATCCAGGGAATCCGGATAACCCGGATAATCCGGACAATCCAGACAACCCGGGGAATCCGGATAACCCGGATGATCCGGACAATCCAGATAATCCGGACAACCCAGATGATCCGAACAATCCAGATAATCCGGACAACCCAGATGATCCGAACAATCCAGATGATCCGAACAACCCAGATGATCCAAATAACCCGGGGAATCCAGGCAGCCCGGATGTTCCTGTCTATCCGAACGGAGTATGCACAGCCACTACATATGAAGATTTAGAGAAGGGGCTGGCGGATTCCAGCGTGACCAGTCTGATATTTAAAAGCAAAGATGGTAATGGTTTGACAGAAGAACAGCAAAAGGCATTGTTCAAGAGCCTGAAAGGAACAGAGAGAACATTGACCATCATGGCAGAAGACAACGGAGTGCTTCAGTATTCATGGAAGTTTACCGGAACAGAAATAACAAACGCAGATGCTGCCATGGATTTTGGAATTGTACAAAAGAAAGAGAATAAGGATGCCGGCAGCCTTATGGCGAAAGATTCAGAGAACCTGTATCTTGAATTCGACTATGAGGGAGAGCTCCCGGGATTGGCGGAAGTTGAAATCTATGCAGGCAGCAGCTTTAAAGACGGACAGAACCTTTATCTGTATTATTACAACGCAAATAAGAAAGCTGCCGAGCCTGTACAGAAGAATATCAAGGTAGTGAACGGATATGTGACCATCCAGATTGAACATTGCTCCACATATGTTCTCACTACAAAGCAGGTGCGTAAGAACGAGCAGTTCCCGGCAGTGTCTGTGAACAAACCGGATGATAAGAAAAAAGCACCGGTAAAACCGGCTGCAAAGACTGCGGCTAAGACTGCAAAAACGGGAGATGATACACCGGTGGAAGGACTGATCCTGTTGGCAGGGCTTTCAGCAGCAGCTATGGTTTTCATGTGGAGAAGCAGAAGAAGGCATATTTAAGCAGCAGAAAGAATATTTCATAAGAAAGAGTATTTCATAAGACAGCATCGGGCATATCAAACAGATATGTCCGGTGCTGTTTTTCATCTCCATCATGCGTGCGGGAATACGGCAGATCAGATTTTTTAACGAAGACAGAGTATACAGCAAAATCAAATCTATCTGTATTGTATGGCCATATGTATCCGTAACTTTCCATCACCCCGAAAACCGTGGCGCTTTTTAAATAGCTGTTGACAAATATGTATCTAATGTATATAATGAGTATATACAATAAATAATGTATATACACGCGTGCACAGAAAGTTGAGAAGTAAAGATGAATATTATAATCAGCAATACAAGCGGCAAGCCCATATACGAACAAATTACAGAGCAAATGAAGCAGGCAATTATGGGAGGCCAGCTAAAATCAGGGGAGTCACTTCCCTCCATGCGCCTTTTGGCAAAAGAACTTCGTATCAGTGTGATCACCACAAAGAGAGCCTACGAAGAATTAGAGAGAGACGGATTTATTTGTTCTCAGGTTGGCAAGGGCAGTTTTGTAGCCGATACAAACCATGAGCTTGTGAGAGAGGAGCAGTTAAAGGAAATAGAAGGTTTACTTGAAAAAGCTGTTGAAAAAAGTAAAATCAGCGGAGTAGAATTGGATGAATTGACGGAAATGCTTAAAATGCTCTATGAGGAGGAATAAAAATGGAAGCAGCTATCAGAATTGAGGGGCTGGTGAAGAGCTATGAGAAGTTTTCACTGGATCATATCACTATGGAAATCCCAGCGGGCAGTATTGTAGGACTGGTTGGAGCCAACGGAGCCGGGAAGACTACTCTGATCAAGTGTATTCTTGGAATTATAAAGAAGGATGCCGGTGAGATTTATGTGGACGGGGAGAAACTGGAGGAAAAGGATGACGACTGGAAAAATCAGGTGGGCATGGTACTGGCGGAATCCAACTTTCATGAAACTATGAACGCATTCCAGATAGGCAGGATCATGGAAAATATTTTCAGTCAATGGGATAGGGGGCTGTACGAAAAATATCTGGGTGATTTTAAACTGGAACCTAAAAAGTTGATCAAGGATTACTCCAGAGGAATGAAAATGAAACTGCAGATCGCAGTGGCGCTCTCGCACAGAGCGAAGATACTTATCTTTGACGAAGCCACCAGCGGCCTTGACCCTCTGGTGAGGGATGATCTGCTGGATATTCTGCTGGAATATATTCAGGACGAGGAAAATACAGTGCTTTTATCCTCACATATTATCAGCGATCTGGAGAAGGTATCTGATTATATAGCATTTATCCAGAACGGGCATCTGCTGTTTATGGAAAATAAAGATGAACTTCTCTATCACTACGGTGTGGGAAAATGTTCAAAAGAAGATTACAGTGCACTGGATAAAAAGGGAATCATGAGGCTGAAAAGAGGAGCTTTGGGATATGAATTTTTGGTGAGGGACAGGCAGGAATTCTTAAGCAGGTATCCTGATATGATAATGGACGCACCGGATATCGAAGAAGTTCTGCTGCTTTTGGAGAAAGGTGAGGTGATATCATGAAAGGGTTGATATTAAAGGATATATACGGCATCAGAATTACTCAAAAAACGTATATCTTGTTATTCTTGTTTTTGTGTATATTTGGTTATATCATGAAAAGCCCGGGGTATGTGGGGGTCATGTGTATTGTGGTATTTGCGACATCAATTCTCAGTCTGTTTAATGCTGACCAGTATTACCATTGGGACACATATGCGGCTTCCCTTCCTCTGGGAAAAAAGACAGTTGTGCGTGCAAGATATCTGTTAGTCATTGTTATGTCAGTAGGGATTGCCCTATTTACAGCGGTAATCACAGGGATAACAGCTGCGCTTTTGAATGCGGATGTGGCTAAGGAGATATTCAGTTCCGTTTCTGCCTGCATAATCATCCCCATTTATTCGGCAATTATTATTCCTGTCATATATAAGCTGGGCGTTGAAAAAGGAAGGGTAGTTTTTGTGATGCTTTTTTTGGCTCCAACTATAGTGATGTTGCTTATAAAAGATATAATACAGGGGACGAGAATGGAATCTGCGCTGATCGATCTTCTGCAGAATCCAAATGGAAAGATGATAATTGTGGGAGTGGCTTTGGCAGTAAGTATTCTGGTTTTAGCAGTCTCTTATGTGATATCGGTCAGGATTTACAGCAGTAAGGAATTCTGATTCAGAAAAGAACTCTGTTTGCTCTGCATTGTCGTACAGATGCGATAATTGTTTTCTTGACTTTAAAATTGTACAGTGATACATTATTCTTGATAGAATAATTGAATCAACAAAGTACGGAGGAGTTGGGATAATGTCACAGGAAGAGAAGCTGCTGCGGGCAAAAGAGATCATTGAAAACAGCAGATATCTGGTATGTCTGTTGGGAATGCGGGTGAGCAGCCAGTGCGGATGCACAAATTGGAGGTCTGATCAGGACGCGTATGACATTGAAACCAGATACGGATGTTCCCCTGAGGAAATGTTCAGTGCTGAGTTCTATAATACGAGAGTGACCCAGTTTTACGACTTTTACAAACGAGAAATCCTCAGCAAAAGAGGAAGGATCAATGAGGGCATGAAGACTCTGAAGCGTTTGGAAGACAGAGGAATCCTGCAGGCTGTCATAACCCGTGATATCTATTCTCTGCCAAAGAGGGCAGGATGTAAGAAAGTATTGGAAATCCACGGAAGTATTTATCGGAATGTATGCCCAAAATGCAGGGCGAAATATCCCATGAAAGCAGTGGCAGAGTGTGCAGGGACTCCTAAGTGTACGAAATGCGGCACAACCATCCGACCGGAGGTTTGCCTTCGGGGAGAAATGGTGAACAATTCACTTTTGACACGTGCTGTGGATGAGGTGGGAATGGCAGACACCCTGCTTCTTCTGGGATGCAGTATGCATTCCCAGTTGGCGAAAACATATGTGAAATATTTTGACGGGGATAAGATCATCCTCATCAATGACCAGGATCATTATGCGGATAATACAGCGAATCTGGTTATTGACGGAAAGGCTATGGACGTAATGAGTAAATTGGGTCTGTAGTATGGGAAAAGTAAAAAGGGGTATGGTGGAAAGACTTGCTTAGGCAGGTCTTTCTTTATGTATGATATTGTATTATAATATTTAATTTTATATTTATAGTGATGAAATATATAGGAATTTTGTCTACTTTTCATTCTATAATTCCATATATAAATTTATAATTTCTGCGTCTCTGTATATTTTTACTCAAGTTGCATAAGAATGCCTTGATATATCAGTATTCCTAAAGCTTCTTACGTTTACAAGGTGACTCAAATACCGCAATGCAGAGTGTAAAACAGGTGTCCGAGCCGTCACCCTGGTTATGAGCAGGCGGGTAGAGAGAAGTTAGGGTTCAGTTCTTGTGGGCTGATGATTCTGGTAGATACGGGAGGCTTGCTGATATAGATGGATAGGACACATGGGCCATGTAGAATGGAAACCAAGACTTGACTAAATCGGCAGGAATAAAAAACAGCAATTATTAAGAAAACTATTGATTATATGGCATATATGCCATATAATATTAATAGAAAAACTAAGGGGATATACAATGGATAAATTCAATATTGAATTTTATACTAAAGATAATGGAGATAAACCGGCAAAAGATTTTTTATTATCTCTTGATACAAAAATGAGGGCTAAACTGATGGGGATTATTGGAATTTTGGAAGAAAAGGAGAATCAGCTAAGAGAACCATATAGTAAGCATTTATCGGATGGAATTTTTGAAATACGCGGCAAAGTTGGTTCGGATATTACTAGAATATTATATTTCTTTTATTATGAGGGAAGAATCGTATTAACAAATGGCTTTGTGAAAAAGTCGCAGGAAACGCCGAAACAAGAGATTGATCTTGCAAAAAAGTATAGAAATGATTTTATAGAAAGGGTGAAAAATAATGAGTGAATTCAAAGAATTTTTGAACGAACAATTACAAGATCCAGAGTTTAGAGAAGAATACGAAAATCTTCAGCCTGAATTTGACGTTATTCGGGCAATGGTTGATGCTAGAATTTCTCAGAACCTTACACAAAAAGAACTTGCTGACAAAACAGGGATTGATCAGGCTGATATTAGCAAATTGGAGAACGGCACTAGAAATCCATCTTTAAAACTTTTGAAAAGGTTGGCTGATGGAATGGGAATGGATTTGAAAATTGATTTTATACCCAAAAAGACGGCAAACTTTAAAGCGTGAAAAGACATAATGTAATGGCAGCTCATCCGTTTACTATCTTAATGCGGAAGAGGACTAAAAAGGAATCATTGTGATTATTTTCCACATCGTAAAAGAAAAAAAGTTGTTCTCTATATTAATAAGTGGCTATCTGTTATCAGGTAGTCACTTTTTATGCGAAATAAAGTAGAGTGGCTATGGATAGGGTAACAGTGATTTTTATTTAATCACATTGAATATCATATAAATAGTGACAAGAAGATTATTTTAGGAGATAGAGAAAATATGATGGATTATGGAACAATAGATGTAAAGTTGAATGAAATGCTCGAAAAATGCTGCTTAAGCAAAAATAAATTGTGTTTTATGGCCCAATTGGAACGGAAACAATTGAATAAACTTTGTAATAACGATGCTGTCAGGATTGATTTTGGCGTACTCAGCCGGATATGTTATGCTTTAGATTGTGATATATCAGATATATTGATATATAAGAAACCTAAAAAGATATAGAAACGTATAGAAAAGAATATCTGGTTGATAATACCAGATATTCTTTTTTATACATCAAAAGGTATATATTCTGCTATATCTTCAATTCTACAGTTTAATATTGTACATAAATCATCGATAGTTGTAGTATTAATAGGTTTGTTATGTCGTAATTTATGCAGGGTAGCACTTGAAATTCCATAAGAATTAATTAAAGTATATGTGCTCTCACCAGATTTTTCAAGGGTCTTCCAAAACGGCATATATGTTATCATATCTTTATCAACCTTTCTTTAATTATAATAATATATAGTTTTGTTCTTGACTATAGTCATTATATTGACTATAATTACTATATTAAATTTTAGAAAGAAGGTTATTGCTTGGAAAAAGCCAAAGAGAAAGGAATTTTACAACTAACAAATATGGAAGCAGAAATCCTCAAACATAGAGAAGATATTTTAGAAAAAATAATACTTGCTATTATATTTAAAAAGAAAAATGACGATGCAACTCTAAAAGATAAAGACCACTAATAGGGACTTTTTAATTTGGATATTTCTATGGAAAAAATTATAGAAACAAAATATTAGACATTTTAGGAGAAATCCTGAAGGAACAGATGAGACTATGAATAATTGCCGCTATGACAAATTCGGGAAATACTAACCTGTATACATAACAAAACCCCGGCTTTTATGCCGGGGTAAGTGTAGGAATGTAGGTGCACGAGTAATGTATGAATAGTCTATGAATTACCTACATAAACCCAATTTGTATTACTTTTCATTAACCTGTAAATCCTTGATTTTGTAGTCTTTCTTAGAATTTACCTTCTTTAGCCGCTTCCTCAACAGCAACAGCAACAGCAACAGTCATACCAACCATTGGGTTGTTACCTGCGCCGATCAGACCCATCATCTCAACGTGAGCCGGAACAGAAGAGGAACCAGCGAACTGTGCATCAGAGTGCATACGTCCTAAGGTATCAGTCATACCGTAGGAAGCAGGGCCTGCTGCCATGTTGTCTGGATGCAGAGTACGTCCTGTACCACCGCCGGAAGCAACGGAGAAGTATTTTCTACCGGCTTCGATACGCTCTTTTTTGTAGGTACCTGCAACCGGGTGCTGGAATCTGGTCGGGTTGGTGGAGTTACCTGTGATGGAAACGTCAACGTCTTCCTTCCACATGATAGCAACACCTTCACGTACATCGTTAGCGCCGTAGCAGTTAACTTTTGCACGAAGTCCCTCAGAGTAAGCTTTTCTGAATACTTCTTTTAACTCGCCTGTTGTGTAGTCATACTCTGTCTCTACATATGTAAATCCGTTGATACGCGCGATGATCTGGGCGGCGTCTTTTCCGAGACCGTTCAGGATTACGCGCAGAGGCTCTTTGCGGACCTTGTTTGCTTTCTCAGCGATACCGATAGCACCCTCAGCAGCAGCGAAGGACTCGTGTCCTGCCAGGAATGCGAAGCACTGGGTATCTTCTTCCAGAAGCATTTTGCCTAAGTTTCCGTGTCCAAGACCTACTTTACGCTGATCAGCAACGGAACCCGGGATACAGAATGCCTGAAGTCCTTCACCGATAGCGGCAGCAGCATCAGCAGCTTTTCTACAGCCTTTTTTGATGGCAATGGCAGCACCTACAGTGTAAGCCCATTTTGCATTCTCAAAGCAGATTGGCTGGATGCCTTCTACCATTTTGTAAACATCGAGACCGGCAGCTTTTGTAACTTCAGCAGCTTCTTCGATGGTGTTAATGCCGTATTCATTGAGAGCGGCAAGAATTTGTTTTTCTCTTCTTTCATATGATTCAAATAAAGCCATTAATTTATCCTCCTATTCTTTCTATGACAGATCTTACAGCGTATGTATAATTATTCTTTTCTCGGGTCAATGATCTTCACTGCATCGTCAACGCGGCCGTACTGTCCCTGAGCTTTTTCAAATGCTGTGTTGGCGTCATCGCCTGCTTTGATGAAGTCCATCATTTTTCCGAAGCTTATGAATTTGTAGCCGATGATTTCATCATCTTCGTTTAAAGCGATGCCAGTAACGTAACCGTCTGTCATTTCCAGATAACGAGGTCCTTTTTTCAGTGTACCGTACATAGTACCAACCTGAGAACGAAGGCCCTTTCCTAAATCTTCCAGACCTGCACCGATAGGAAGTCCGTCTTCAGAGAATGCACTCTGGGTTCTTCCGTATACGATCTGTAAGAATAATTCTCTCATAGCAGTATTGATAGCATCACATACAAGGTCAGTGTTCAGAGCTTCCAAAATGGTTCTTCCTGGTAAAATCTCAGATGCCATAGCAGCAGAGTGAGTCATACCGGAACATCCGATCGTCTCCACCAGTGCCTCCTGGATTACACCATCCTTTACATTCAATGTTAATTTACAGGTACCCTGCTGTGGTGCGCACCAGCCCACACCGTGTGTTAAACCGGAGATATCCTTTATTTCTTTTGCCTGTACCCATTTTGCTTCTTCCGGGATTGGAGCTGCGCCGTGGTTTACACCCTGATGTACCTGACACATTGTTTCTACTTCGTGTGAATAAATCATTTTAAAACTCCTTTCAAGAATATATTTACTTCAAGTGCGTTAGAAATTTAACGTCCTATTCCAATTCATTTTCTCACAAAGTGACAAAAAAATCCAGACTTATTTTTTAAAAAAACAAAATTAAGAGCTGTCTGTCCCTGTAAATGGAAGAATGTGGTGAGACACAGATTTTTCACATATCAAAAACCTGTTCTTTTAGGTTCATTTAAGGTTGATTTTTTATACTGAAATCCAAAACAGACGACAGAAGGGAATGAATAAAAACGAAAAAACAACTAAATATTAAAGGAAAATGGAAACAATTACCGAAAAAGAAAAAAATAGCAGCAGGGGCGGTCACTGTGGTGGTGATCGTGGGCATATCCGGGTCAGTGATCCTACGGAACCATAATGAGAGCGGTGTACCGATTATGGGAAGCCAGGCAGTAAAAGAGGCGTCCGCAGAGAAGGGGAGCATTTCTAAAACCATAGTGGGAACCGGCAACCTGGAGGCGGACACACCGGTAAATGTGACTGTGCCCTCCGGTGTGGTCATTGATGAGGTGAAGGTGGAGAGCGGTGACCATGTTTCGGCAGGGGATGTGCTGGCAACTGTGGACAACGCCTCTGTGCTCAGCGCCATGAGAGATGTCCAGGAGAAAATTGAAAATCTGGATGGAGAGATCAATGAGACAAAAGATGAGACAGAGGCCGGAGAACTTACAGCCAGTGTGGACGGCAGAGTGAAGCGGATCTATGTGTCCCAGGGCAGCAGCATTGCGGACAGTATGTTGGAAAACGGGGCGGTCATGCTTCTTTCCATTGATGGGAAGATGGCTGTAAAGCTGGAATTGACCGGTGCTGCCGCTGAAGGTGACAGTGTCACAGTGCTCCTTTTGGACGGAAGTGAAAAAACAGGAACCATAGAGAGTATTGACGGCAGCACCTGTGTGATCACCTTTTCAGACAGCGGTGTGGGTATAGGGGAAAATGTATCTGTTACGGACGCAGAGGGAACAATCCTTGGCAGCGGAGAAGCGTACATACACCAGCAGTTAGCTGTGACAGCTACGGGAGGCACGGTGGAGGAAATTAAAGTGTCAGAGGATGAATCTGTCAGTGCTGGCACCACGCTTCTGACACTGACAGAGACTACGCAGTCTGTAAAATATTTGGAGGCTCTGGCAGAGCGGGAGGCTTATGCAGAGACTCTGCAGAAGTTAATAGAGCTTTCCGGGAGCGGTTCTGTCAAGGCGGAGATGGATGGTACCATTCAGAGTGTCAATGTATCAGCCGGCAGTTCAGATAGCAGTCAGAGCAGCAGTGTCTCTCAGGCATCTGTATCAGGAAGTTCATCAGGCAGGGTGAGCAATATGTCATATCAGGCATCAGATATGAGGGGCTATTCCTACGAGGTAATCACCCTGGCAGATACCGGGGGAAAAATGGAGGAGAGCAGCTTTTTGACAGAGAGCAGTACGGAAGCGGAAACACGTTTGGCTGCGGCGGAACAGGAAACAAAAATACAGTTGGAGGTAGCTGGTGAAAGAGAGAGTACATCTGCTCTTTTAGCCCTGGCAGAACCCAGAGCCGGAGAAAAGCCGCAGTCAGATATTGCCGCTGCAGATGGCAGTTATACGGGAACTGTGACATATCAGCCGGGGGATGATCCCTTTGCCGCTGATACGGTCTATCAGGCACAGGTACAGCTTACGGCCAATGAGGGATGGTATTTTCAGGTAGACAGCATTTTCCGTATTGAGAGCGGTGCGGTATCAGGAATAACAGTGTCATCTGATAACAAGATACTTTCCTTTACCATCACCTATCCTGCCACAGAAAAGAACAGCGGTAATGACTCCGGAACAGGCACAACAGACCAGAACGGAGACGACAGCGGAACAGGAAGCAGCGGAACAGGTATCGACGGAACAGGGAGCAGCAGTACAGGAAACAGCGGAGCAGGTACTGGCAGCACAGGAAACAGTGGAACAGGAAACAGCGGAGCAGGTACTGGCAGCACAGGAAGCAGCGGAACAGGAATCAGCAGCACCGGAAATAACGGCGGAATCAGTAACTCTGGCGGAAATGACGGTAGTACCAGCGGTACTGACAACAGTACCGGAAACGGTACAGGTACGTTAGGACTTGGGGAGACAGGGGCAGGAAGTTCTGGCGCAGGAACCAGTGGTTCGGGGACATCAACTGCTGCATTGAGCAGCAGCGGCTCATCAAGCGGCAGCTCAGACAGCACAGACACAGCACAGGCATCCCAGTACAGTACAGATGTGGCGGCATTTACTATTTCATCGGATGACAATATGGTTTTATCCGTAAATGTAGATGAACTGGACATTAACTCTGTGTCAAAAGGCCAGACAGCCGCACTGACTTTTGATGCCATCGAGGATAAGGAATTTGAAGGAGAAGTTACGAAAGTGGGCAGCAGCGCAAGTGCCAGCGGCGGTGTGGCAAAATACAGCGTGAATATTACAGTGGCCCGGGATTCCCGGATGAAGACAGGCATGAATGCGTCCGCCACTATCACAGTGGAGAGCAGGGAGGATGTCATCACCATTCCGGTAGATGCCATTCAGGAGAAAGGAAACAGGACATTTGTCTATACCGGCAGGGACGCAGAGGGAAATCCAAGCGATGAGACAGAAGTGACAACAGGCCTCTCTGACGGCAGTACAGTGGAAATCACAGAGGGACTGGCAGAAGGAGACACGGTATATTATCAGAGAATCTCCTCTGACAACAGTTCCGGCGGCGAGAGCGGCGGTATGTTCGGTGATTTCGGCGGTATGGGCGGCGGCGTGATGGAAGACAGGGGCAGCGGTTCCGGGGGAAAGGGAAACATGCCGGATTTCGGCGGACAGGGACAGATGCAGTCTCCGCCGTCTATGAACTAAGGCGGTGATGAAATGATTATATTAAAAGATGTATCTAAGATTTACCGTATGGGAACCAGTGAGGTCCGTGCTCTTGACCATGCTACCATGGAGATTGAGAAGGGAGAATTTGTCAGCATTGTAGGCCCGTCAGGGTCCGGAAAGTCCACGGTTATGAATATTATCGGATGCCTGGATACCGCGGATGAGGGAGCATATATCCTGGACGGCACCGCCATAGAGCAGTATTCGGAGACGGAACTTGCCAGGATAAGAAATAAAAAGATCGGGTTCATTTTCCAGAATTTCAACCTTCTTCCCCGGCTGAGCGCGGAAGAAAATGTGGAACTCCCCATGATCTACCAGAAAGTAAAGGCTGCGGACAGGAAGAGAAAGGTGAGAGAGGCCCTGGAGCGAGTAGAACTGACACACAGAATGCACCACCGCCCTACGGAACTGTCCGGCGGGCAGCAGCAGCGGGTGGCGATCGCCAGAGCCTTGGTGACAGAACCTTCCCTGTTTCTGGCAGATGAACCCACAGGCAATCTGGATTCCCGCACAGGCGAGGAGATTATGGATCTGTTCCATGAACTTCATCAGGCAGGGAACACCATTGTCCTAATTACACACGATGATCAGGTGGCAGATGAGGCAGAGCGGAAAATCTGCATCAGAGACGGCAAAGTGAGCGAGGTGAGGATATGATGATACAGTCATTGAAAATGGCCTGGAACGCGGTCTGCTCCAATAAGATGCGGACATTTCTCACCATGCTTGGCATCATCATCGGTGTGATCGCCCTGGTGGTGTTGGTGTCCATTGCGGATGGGGCCACCTCTTCAGTCACGGATCAGATATCCGGTATGGGCTCCAACTACCTGACCGTGACCATAACAGATGACAAGGAGAATCCCCTGCGCCTTTTAGAACTTTCTGATTTTACGGAAAATGAAAATATTGAGGAGACTGCTCCGTTTTCCAGGACCAGCGTCACAGCCAAAAGCGGATATGTGGACGGAACCATGACACTGATAGGAACCACGGGCAGTTACCTGGATATTCAGAATCTGGAACTAGCATACGGGCGGAACATCAAGAATACAGATGTGGAGAACAATTCCTATGTGGTGATCCTCACAAAAGATTCCGCCAAAGAGCTTTTCGGCTATGCGGATGCAGTAGGCGAGACAGTAGCGCTGGACGGAAGGAGCTTTCTCGTGATCGGAATCCTGGATGAGGAGGAATCAGCTTCCGCTGCACAGATGTCGGCCGGTTCTGAGGAGGAGAGCAGCAGCGTCATGCTGGAGGGATATATTCCCTACTCCACCATGACCCGGATCGCTGACAATATTCTGTATGTGACACAGTTTTATGCCTCTGCATCCAGTGAAGACACCATGGATTTTGCGGAGCTTTCCATGGAACAGATGATGCTGGAACGGTTCGGCGGTGATGAGGATGCCTTTTCCATTGTCAGCCAGTCTGAGCTGATGGAAACCATGGAGAGTGTGACCAATACCCTGTCGCTTATGCTGGGCGGTATCGCTGCTATTTCCCTGTTGGTGGGAGGCGTAGGCATTATGAATATTATGCTGGTGTCCGTGACAGAGAGGACCAGGGAGATCGGCATCCGCAAAGCCATCGGAGCAGGCCGCGGGAGTATCATGATGCAGTTTCTAATAGAAGCGCTGCTGGTAAGTCTTATGGGCTGTCTCATAGGGATCGGTACATCCTGGGGAATATTGAGGCTGATCGGAAAAGTGAGTCAGGACGCGATGAACTTTTCCATGGCTCCGGAGGTAGTATGGGCAGCAGTGGCATTTTCAGGAGTGATCGGCGTGCTCTTTGGATTGTACCCGGCCAATAAGGCGGCAAAAAAGCGTCCCATAGATGCATTGCGTTATTCGGGATGAGTGGGAAAGCGGTTAAGATTTGAGTTGACAAAACCATTTGCTCCTGTTAATATGGTTAAGTAAATTTAATTAAATTTGCAAAACTAATATACAAGGAGGACGCAGATGGATATAGTAAAAGGTGTTAACGATTTCTACTATCACATGTCACTCTATGAGCTGCAGGTGATGAATGGAAACGATTATTATAACGGACTTTCTTACAACAGCATTCTATATATCAACGTAATGGAACAGATGAAGGAGTGTACAGTCAGCAAGATCGCAGATGCCCTGAAGATCACAAAGTCCGCTGTGACCCTGAAGATCAATGAACTGGTAAAGCAGGGTGTGGTAATAAAAAAACAGAGCGAAAAAGACAAGCGGGTTTATTATCTGGAGTTAAGCCCTCACATGGAGCAGGTTTTAGGGATATACGACCAGGTATTTTACAAAATAGAGAGGGAACTGAAAGAAAAATATTCGCAAGAGCAGCTTGATACGTTTGGGGAAGTGCTGAAGACCATATGCGGATATGAATGGAGGAACATGCAGGATGATTGATCAGGGACTTGAAAGAAAAATAACAATTCCCTCTATCCTGAAATTCGCTCTTCCCTCCATGGTCATGATGGTTGTCATGTCCCTGTATACAGTGGTGGACGGTATGTTTGTGTCAAGGCTTGTGGGCACGGACGCCTTCTCCGCCGTCAACATTGTTTACCCCTTACTCAGCTTTGTCATTGCTTTGGGTACCATGTTCGGAACCGGCATCACAGCCATTGTTTCAAGAAAGCTGGGTGAGGGAAAGCAGCAGGAAGCCAATGAAAATGTGACCTTTATCACTTTATTTGCCGTAGGGCTTGGCATTGTGATCACGATCCTCTCCTTTGTCTTTCTGGAAAAGATCATTTATATGCTGGGAGCAAATGAGGATATTTACGCATACTGTTACGCCTATGCCTTTCCTCTGCTCATCTTCCAGCCGGCCAATATTCTGCAGTTGGAATTCCAAAGCCTCTTTGTGGCGAACGGAAAGCCCCACATTGGCCTTACCGTCACAGTGGCAGGAGGGCTGGCCAATGTGATACTGGATTATGTATTCATCGGTGTATTCCATATGGGGATTGCCGGTGCAGCAGTGGCTACAGGTATCGGCTACTGCATTCCCGCATTTTTCAGCATTTTTTACTTTACCTTTAACCGAAAGGCACAGCTTCATTTTGTAAAGCCTAAGATGGATTGGAGGGTACTGCTCAATTCCATGACAAATGGTTCCTCAGAGATGGTGAGCAATCTGTCGGGAAGTATCACCACATTTTTATTTAATATTATTATGATGCGTTTGGTGGGGAATGAAGGTGTTGCAGCAATTTCCATTCTCCTGTATCTGGACTTTGTGCTGATCGCCATAAGCCTTGGTTATTCCATGGGAGTGGCGCCGTTGTTCAGCTATAATTACGGAGGCGGTCATGTACAGAAACTGCGGAAACTCTATAAGATCAGCGTCGGGTTCTGCATGGGGGTAGGTGTGGTGATGACCGTGGGAACCCTGCTTTTTTCCGGGACACTGGCATCTGTTTTTGCTGAGAGGGGAAGCCGGGTATATGAGCTTGCCACTGCCGGACTTATGGTTTACGCTTTCGGATATCTGTTCAAGGGCTACAATATTTTCAGCTCGGCCATGTTTACTGCTTTTGGAGACGGTAAGGTTTCCGCAATCCTGTCTTTTATGCGTACCCTGGTATTTCTGGTCGCTTTTTTGATCGGTTTCTCTGTTTTATTTGGTGTAAACGGTGTCTGGAGCGCGTCTCTGGCAGCAGAATTTATGGCATTTGCCCTGGCAGTATTCTATACCATTAAGAAAAAATCAGCCTATCACTACCTTCCCTGAGAGGGAATCGTGGACGTGGATGTAGGAATATAGTATACTATGAGTATGTAAATTCTGAAGTCGTAAAGGAACTGGGGGAGGCGGTGTGTGCTTGAGAGGATGGGATATGCTTCTGCTGCCGGCGACGGCAGCTCTTATGGTTTTTCTGGGAACTGCGTATGTGAGAAAAAAGCATGAAACAGGCAGAAAGGAAATCGGTTACAAAGTCTCCGCAACGCTGATGGCGGTGATACCGGCTCTTTGTCTTGCGGTTCGGGAACAGAACAGAGTTTCCTGGCTCATAGCAGCGAGAACTGTCTGTTGTATGGCTGCCGATGGATTTTTGGAGGTGTGTTTTGTGGCAGGGGCTGCTGTGTTTGCTGCGGCTCATCTGTGCTTTATCGGGGGAATGCTGTGTCTGGCATCACCGGATCGGTTTACGCTGCTCTTATTTGTCTGTGTATATGCAGTGCTCTTTGCCATACTCAGGTCCTATATCAGAGAGCTCGGTAAGCTGGCAGCCTTAGGTGCGCTGTATGTGGCATTTCTCTGCGCTATGTTCTCCATGGCAGGGACTGTGTTTTTTGAAAATCCGGGACTGGCCGGCGCAGCAGCGGCTCTTGGTGGGGCGGCGTTTGTGGCGTCGGATACGATACTGGCGGTGAACCTATTGGGTGAAAAAAACAGCAGGAGATTAGATAAAATACTTCTGGTCCTGTACTACGGGGCAGTTTACCTGCTGGCTGTGTGCAGATATCTGCCGGGATGAGGTTAAAAAGGAGGAAAGCTGTCCGCACAGCTTTCCTCCTTTTTAACTGTAACTGTGATCTACCTGGATAACTGCATAGTAACTGCCCTGTAGTCCCCGGATCTGTTCCTTGACCCGGTTTACCACGTCCACCTCTGTCATGGAGAAATCGTGGGGAATGACCAGATCGAAGATGAGATTGGAATGTGTGGGGCCTTCCACCACACGGAAATCATGCATAGTAAGCCGGGGTGAGATTTGGCCGATGATACGGCTCACCTCAGCTTTCAGATGATTGATATGGACATTGTCTGTGACGACCGGGTCCATATGTATGGTGGCGGAACAGTTTAGTTTTTCCTGAAGTTCTTTCTCGATATTATCTATTTCATCATGGATCTGCAGGATATTGCCGTTTGCAGGCACCTCTGCGTGCAGGGAGATCATCAGTCTGCCGGGACCATAGTCGTGGACGATCAGGTCGTGAATGCCTTTGACCATGGGATGGGCGGTGACGAGTGATTCGATGTTCTTTACAAACTCCTCCTTGGGCGGCTGTCCGAGAAGGGGATTCATAGTTTCCCTCAAAGCCTGAATACCGGTATAAAAGATAAAAAGTCCAACCAGAATACCACACCATCCGTCAATGAGGACCCCTGTCAAACGCCCAACCAAAGTGGCAGCCAGTACAACGGCTGTGGATACGGTATCACTGAGGGAATCGGCAGCGGTGGCGGACATGGCGGCGCTGTCCAGCTTCCGGCTCAGGGATTTGTTATAGTATGCCATATACATTTTGACCAGAATAGAGACACAGAGGATGGCAATGACCAGAGGACTGCTGTTCACCGGTTCGGGGCTGCGCAGCTTTCCAATGGATGATTTCACAAGCTCAAAGGCCATGATCAGTACAGCCACGGACACGAAAAGACCGGATATATATTCAATCCTTCCGTGACCAAAGGGGTGTTCCGGGTCCGGCTTCTGGCCTGACATTTTAAAACCGATGAGGGTGATGACAGAGGAACCGGCATCTGAGAGGTTGTTGAAGGCGTCAGCCGTGATGGCAATGGAACCGCTCAGCATTCCTGCGGCAAGCTTGCCGGCGAACAATATAATATTGAGAAAAATCCCCACCGCACCGCTTAGAATGCCGTATGCCTGGCGCACTCCGGGTAATGCGGTATTTTTATGATCTTTGATAAAAAGACGTGACAGTAATTGGATCATATCTATTCCTCCAAATATAGTTTTGTGAAATACTCTGTTTATTTTATACGAAAGTTTGGAAAGACGCAAGAAAGCAGGAAAAAGATTTACATTCCCGGGTGTGAATGATATGATAAAAGGAATAATAGTAACTGTGAGAGGACTGATCAGTTACCAATCATATTACAATATCTGAGGGAGAAATACATATGAAAAAGAGAATGAAATATATTTGCTGTCTGCTGCTGGCAGCTTCACTGACCGCAGGCCTCATGGCAGGATGCGGTAATGAGAACGCCGGAACACAGGAAAAGAATCAGGATCAGCAGGAGGAAAAAGGAGAAGGTGAAAAAGGCAGTACCCAGGACGCGGTCAAGCTGAATCCGGACAAACCAATCTCCATTACAATATGGCATTATTACAACGGTGCCCAGCAGGTGGCTTTTGATGAGCTTGTCAATGAGTTCAATGAGTCGGTGGGAAAAGAAAAAGGCATCTTTGTAAAAGGCTACAGCCAGGGAAACGTAAATGATCTGGAAGATGCGGTGATGGCATCCCTGAATGAGGAGGTTGGTGCCCAGGAGATGCCCAATGTCTTTTCTGCCTATGCAGATGCCGCCTATACTGTGGACAGCAGGGGAAAGCTGGCGGATATTTCTGCTTATATGACCAAAGAGGAGCTGGATGAATATGTGGATTCCTATATTGAGGAAGGCAGGATCGGTGAGGGCAATACGCTGCGTATTTTCCCAACGGCTAAATCCAGTGAGATCTTTATGATGAATAAGACAGACTGGGATAAATTTGCGGAGGCAACAGGTGCCGAGCTGGATGATCTGGCCACCCTGGAAGGGGTGACGGAAACGGCACAGAAATATTACGAGTGGACAGATTCCCTGACTCCGGATGTGCCGGAGGACGGAAAAGCTTTTTATGGCAGGGACTCAGTTGCCAATCTCTTTGTTATCGGCTCCAAGCAGTTGGGAAAGGAAATCTTCCAGGTGGAAAACGGCAGGATGTCCGTCGTGGCAGATAAGGATATCATGAAGAAAATCTGGGATAATTTTTATGTACCGCTTGTAAAGGGATACTTTACGGCGTACGGAAAATTCCGCTCAGATGATGTGAAGATAGGAGAAATCCTGGCATTTACAGGTTCCTCTACAGCATCCATGTATTTCCCGGATGAGGTGGAACAGGAGGACGAAGTTTACCCCATTGACTATGTGGTCCTGCCTGCGCCTTCTTTTGCGGAGGGAGAGGACTATATTGTACAGCAGGGAGCAGGAATGGTGGTTACAGAGGGAACTAAAGAGGAGGAATATGCCTCAGTACTGTTCCTGAAATGGTTCACAGAATCAGAGAATAATATCCGTTTCAGCTGCGCATCGGGATATCTTCCGGTGAAGAAAGAGGCAAACAGCCTGGCTGCGGTTGACAAGGTAGTGGAGGAACAGGGACTGGAGATCCCGGATAAGACCTACGATGTCTTAGACAGCCTGTTTGGCACCCTTGAGAAGGCTGTACCTTATACGACAAAGGCGTTTGAGAGAGGAACAGAGGCGCGGAAGATCCTGGAGTATAATCTGGCTGACAAGGCCGCTGAGGACAGAAAGGCTGTACAGGAGCTGATCGCCCAGGGGCAGACTCTTGAAGAGGCATGTGCCGATTATGTGTCTGAGGAATCTTTTACGAACTGGTATGATGCCTTTGTGGCAGCTTTGCAGAATACGGCGAATAAAGCAGAATGAGGCGGAATAGAAAATGAGGAAAAGAAAGTGGACTATATTGGCTTTGTTTTGTATCCCTCTGATCGCGGTACTTGTGATACAAAGCATTCTTTCATACGGAACAGTCCTGATCGGCGGTACCATGCGGCTGCTGGACTCCTATGCTGTGGGAATGATGGAACAGACAGTGGAGAACAGGAAAATCACGTTGGAAAATAATATGGTCCAGCACTGGATGGAAGTCAGTGAAAATGAAGATAAAATTAGCAGGGAGCTGGACAGCCTGCTGACATCCAACAGGATTTCAGTGGAAGACTTTATGGATAACAGTGAGCTTCAGAAACAGCTTCTGCAGAATACTGCCATGTCCAGCCTCTACCAGCTCAGAAAAAATGAAGTGACGGGAACCTTTCTAGTCTTAGCCAATAAGGCCGGAGAAAATGAAAATAGCAGCATGACCTGCAAGGGATATTATTTCAGGGACACGGATCCGTCTGCAAATTCGCCGGATTACTCTGATGTGCTCATAGAGCGCGGAGGCAGGGATATCGTCCATCAGACAGGGGTTGCCCTGGACAGCTACTGGACTACAGATTTTACTTTTCAACCTTCGGGGCAGAATCCCAGGGATGACTTCTTTTATAAACCCTATGAAGCGGCCAAGGAAAATCCGAAGGCCAGTTATGCAAATCTTGGATACTGGAGCGATCCGTTTTCATTGAACGAGGGAAAGAGCGGCGGTGAGTACCCGGCTATCACCTATTCTGTGCCTTTGATGAAAGACGGTGTGGTGTATGGTGTCATGGGCGTGGAGGTGTCCGGCAGTCATATTCAGGATATGCTTCCGTCCAGCGAGCTGAATAAAAATGAACAAAGCGGCTATATGCTGGTGAAGAGTACAGAGAAGAACCGGTGGAGGCCTCTGGTAGCCTCCGGAATCCTGGGAGAACGGCTCAAGGCATTAGGCACGGTCCTGAATGTGGAGGACAGCAAATTTGACCAGGTCTACATTCTGAATGAGGATAAGGCAGACGGAGAACTCTATGCATCAGCAAAAAAGCTGCATCTTTATAATACCAACACACCTTTTGAGGAGGAAGAATGGTTCCTTGTAGGTATACAGAAAAATGAAGCTATTTTTGGAATCGGCCGGCAGATCCTGTGGAAAGTGCTGGCAGCTATCCTGGTAGCCCTTGTATTCGGAATTATCTGCACCTATCTGGTGGCTAATCACGTGACAGACCCGATCCGGCGTCTGGCAGAGTGCATACGAAGCAGCGCCGGAAAAAGCCTGGAACAGTTTAAGGCGTCAGGTGTGTCAGAGGTGGATGAGCTTTACGACGTTGTGAGAAATCTGACCAGCCGTCAGGAACAGGCAGAGAGAGGCCTGACAGAGGAGAAGGAGCGTTACAGAATCGCGCTGCAGAGCAGCGACGATATTTTCTTTACCTATGATCTGGGAAGAGAAGAAATCGAACTGTTCAACTATCCGGATCGTGGCGGTCAGGCTGTCAGATATAAGATAACAGAGGATATGGAACTGCTTAAGGAACATATATTTGGTGAAGATTACCATAAGCTTAAAAAAGCGTTTGCTGTCAGAGGAGACGAGATCTATGCGGAGTTCCGCGGAAAAAAGGAGTCCACTGAAGAGTACCGCTGGAGGCTGCTGAAAGGTGAAGTGATACAGGATGAAAATGGCAGAAAGAGCAAGATCATCGGCAGCGTACGTGATATCCATGAGCAGAAGATGCAGGAGCTGAGAGAAATCGAATCGGCAAAGCGGGACCCTATAACAAAGCTGCGTACACAGCGGGAGGGGCGCCGTTATCTGACGGAAGTGCTGGCCAGAGGCGGAAGCGGAAGCATGGTGCTTCTGGATTTGGATGAATTCCGGATCCTTAATGAAACTTACGGACTTATCTTCGGGGATGTGATCCTGGAAGAGATCGGCAGCCTGCTTCTGGCAAAAAAGGAGCAGGTGGAGCAGACAGAGAAAAAGGAAATCATACTGGTGCGGCAGGGTGGTGATGAGATCCTCATCTGGCTCTCAGAATTCACCAGGGAGCAGACAGAGGTGTTTTTAGATGAAGTGCGAAGAGCAATCGCGCAGCTTTATCAGGAGGCCGATTTCAGCATTCACGTGTCTGCAGGTGCCTGTATGAGAAACAATTCCAATCTGGGATATGTCCAGCTTCTGCGCAGGGTGCGGTGTGCCCTGACCTTTGCAAAGCAGAAAAAGGACGGCAGGGTGTATTTCTATCGGGAAATCCCGAGCCAGACCAAAGAGAATATGCTGACAGAGATCAACGATATAGCCAGCATAACCAGCGGTCCCCAGCTCAATATGGTATCCCTTACTCTGAATTTCTTTGACAAAGGCGGAGATATGGATTCCATTTTGGCAGTGCTCTTTGTGAAGATGGGGCATTACTACGGGGCCACGGATATTCTGATGACCTCCGTGGACCGGGATTTCCATACGGCCTATATTTCCCATCAGTGGCATAAAAACGCAGCAGATCATCAGGAAAAGGATATGAAGCGTTTTACTGCAGAGGAGTTCAAGGCACTGACAGAGCAGTACGGTACGGAAGTCTCCATAGTCAACGGGCAGACCATGACAAAAGAACAGCGGAAATTTCTCATGATACCGGAGACAAAACAGGGCTTCAGTGTTCCCATGACTGACGGCGGAAAATACATAGGTTCCATTACACTGATGGCAGAGGCAGGTGCGGTTCTGTGGGATAAAAAAGAGCAGAGCAACATTCAGGAGTCTGCCAAGATTATAGAGAACAATCTGAATAAAGTACATTATGACCAGGCCAGCAGGGCAAAAAGCGAATTCCTCTCCAGAATGTCCCATGAGATCCGTACTCCTATGAATGCGATCATTGGGATGACGGAAATAGCCATGCAGGATGAAAATGTACCCCGCAAGGTACAGACATATCTGGAAAAAATCAGCACCTCTTCGGACTATCTTCTTTCGCTGATTAATGATATACTGGATATGTCCAAAATTGAAAGCGGTAAAATGAAACTGGAAATGCTGGATTTTGATCTGGAGCAGTGGGTGAGGAATATTGATGATCTGATCGCTCCTCAGGCTGCCCAGAAGGGGATCCTCTACACCACAGAGACTCATTTTGAACAGAAATGGGTGGTAGGAGATGCCATGCATCTGAAACAGGTGCTGATCAATCTTCTGGGAAATGCCCTGAAATTCACGGGAAAAGACGGACATATCCTGTTTGCGGTGAAGCAGCGCCGGACAGCACCGGATAAGACGGAGATTTCCTTTTCCGTGGAGGATACCGGAATCGGGATCGATGCGGAGGATCAGAAGAGGATTTTTCATTCCTTTGAACAGGCAGGCGAGAGTACAGCGCGCAGATTCGGCGGAACCGGCCTGGGTCTCGCCATCAGCAGTCAACTGGTGCAGATGATGGACGGTGAGATCAGTCTGGAGAGCCAGCCCGGCAAAGGCAGCAAATTCTCCTTTGCGGTTGTTCTAAGCGATGGTACAAAGCAGGAAGAGGAAGAGGCAGCTCCAAAGGATATGGATATTCTCCGGGACAGAAGGGTTCTGGTGGTGGAGGACAACGAACTGAACGCAGAGATCGCCGGCTCGATCCTGAACCTTCATGGTATCCGTTCGGAGCGGGCGGACAACGGGCTTTTGGGCGTGAAGGCGTTTTCTGAGAAGGAGCCGGGATATTACGATGCGATCCTCATGGATATCCGTATGCCCGTCATGGACGGCCTGGAGGCCACAAAAGAGATCCGGAAGCTGCCAAGGGAAGATGCCAGGACCATACCCATTATTGCCATGACAGCCAACGCTTTTGATGAGGACATGAAAAAGTCTATAGAGAGCGGCATGAACGGTCATCTGGCAAAGCCCATAGACTTTAAGGAACTGCTGAATATGCTGATTAAGGTCATAGGCAGCAGAAAACAATGATTTATTTTGGTAACTCTTATCTGCCATGCAGATGATAGTTAATAGAATTCACAGGAGGTATTGATTAATGAGAGCAGAATTTGATGAGACACTGGTAACCGGCAATGACATGATTGATTCCCAGCACAAGGAGCTGATCGGTAAGATCAACCAGCTTCTGGAGAGCTGTGAGGACGGACAGGGTAAGGTAAAGGCAGTCAAAATGCTGGATTATCTGCTGGACTACACAGAATTTCATTTCAGTGCAGAAGAAAAGCTCCAGGAGGAAATCGCATATCCGGGGCTGGAAAAGCACAGGGAAAAACATAATGAATTCCGCCAGGCAGTGAAAGAGCTTCAGGAGATGCTGGAGGAAGAGGAAGGACCCACCGAGAACTTTGTAAAACAGGTGGAGAAAAATGTGGTGGATTGGTTATATGACCATATTAAAGGGTTTGACCGTTCCGTTGCTGAATACAAGTTTATGCGCTCCAATCCGGAGAGACTGTAAGAGGATAAGGGGGGCGGGAGGCGGCAGGCATCCCGCTCCCTTTTCTTAAGCTTTGTAGAAAGGATCAGAAGAATGAGCGAAGAAAAATATTGGGAAGGGAAGCAGTATGCATTTTTCAGCCATAAGGACTGTGAATACTTTCCCTGCCATAAAACAAATGACCCCGAAAATTTTAACTGCCTTTTCTGCTACTGCCCTTTGTATGCCCTGGGTGACCAGTGCGGAGGTAATTTTCATTACACAAAAGAGGGCATTAAGGACTGCAGCAAATGCGGCCTTCCCCACAAGAGGGATAATTTTGGCTATATTACAGGCAAATACAACGAAATCATGGAGATTGCAAAGAAGAACCGCAGGAATCCAGATAAGGGATAACCTGGGATAAATCTTCACATATGATATCACAGAACGGACGGATGCCGTCATCTGCAGGTGTCAGATCCGGTACCATACAGGATAAGGCGCCTGCGGCTTTGGCGGCGCGGATGCCGTTCAAGCTGTCCTCCAGGACCAGACACTGCGCCGGCGGTGTCTTTAATTTTTTTGCGGCGGTCAGAAAGATTTCCGGATCCGGCTTTCCTTTTGTTACCTCGTCTCCGCATACAGAGGCGGTGAGGTAGGGGGTAACCCCTGCCATATCCCAGTAACGGGAGGCTTCCTTTCTGGCAGTGGAGGTGGCCACGGCAGCCGGAATCCTCCGCTCCTTCAGGTATGTGAGAAGTTCCATCAGGCCTTTTTTCACAGGCACACCGTATTTTTCTATATGATCTCTCTGATATCTTGTCCGGATAGCACGGCCCTGGTCGTAATCCACAGTTCCGTGGAACCACTCCTCAAAAAGCCGGCTGCTCCGCTCCCTTGTTCCCCCGCGCATCTGGCTCAGATGGTATTCTGTCAGGGTAAATCCCATTTCACGGCAGGCTTCCTCCCATCCGGCCTTCATCAGGCGTTCAGTATCAAACATCAGCCCGTCCATATCAAAGATCAATGCGTTTATCATCATTTCTATCATCTCCTGTAAATATTTCTCAGACAAAAAAAGCAAATACATTATAGCACAAAAACAAAGAATATGCTAAACTTTTCGCAGGAAGAGAAAAGCAGCTGTAACAGTTCAGCATTCCACTGTCCCGCGAACTGTGGAATACTGAACGGCTGCAGAGAAAGGACTGCATATGAAGATAATTATTTCCCCGGCAAAAAAGATGAATATTAATACAGATGAACCCTTTGAGACCACCGTGCCTGTCTTTATAAAGGAGGCAGATACCTTACGGAACAGGCTGAAGGAACTGGACTATGGGGAACTGAAAAAGCTGTGGAAGTGCAGCGATAAGATCGCCGAAGAAAATTTTCTGAAACTGAAGGAACTGGACCTTTACAGCAATGTGACTCCGGCTGTTCTGTCCTATGAGGGAATCCAGTATCAGTATATGGCGCCTCAGGTATTTTCCGCGGAGCAGTGGGATTATGTGAGAGAGCACCTGAGGATCCTGTCAGGGCTTTACGGGGTGCTGAGACCCATGGACGGGGTGATACCATACCGCCTGGAAATGCAGGCAAAATTAAAGATGGGCAGTACACAGGATCTATATGCCTTCTGGGGAGACAGGATTTACAGGGAGTTGGCAGAGGGGGAGGATTTCTTACTGAATCTGGCTTCAATAGAATACAGCAGGGCAGCAGAAAAATACATAGACCGGAAAACGCGTTTTGTCACCTGCGTTTTCGGAGAGCTTTCAGATGGAAAAGTAAAGGTAAAGGGGACTATGGCAAAGATGGCCAGAGGAGAGATGGTGCGCTGGCTCTCTGAAAAGAATATCACGGAACCGGATGAGATGAAAGAGTTTACGGGCCTGGGTTATGGATTTGATGCTGCCCGGTCCACTGACAAGGAACTGGTTTTTCTGAAATAGGCCCCAGGCGCCGCTCCCCGGCAGGAGAATCCTGCAGGCAGGACTCTCTTTTTGCGATACACAGGAGGCGGCTGTTTGGGGAAGAACAATGTATCAGAAATCCCTGGTGATATTCTGAAGCCATTTATAGCTTTTATAGTGCTTGTAGATAAAAGGCATTTTGACAAATTCATCCAGGCAGATGAGAAAATATACCCACATAGGCGGGAGCTTCAGCAAAAAGGCGCTGATAAAGCCCAGAGGGACGGCGAACAGCCACATATCAATAAAATCACATAGAAATCCCCACCGGGAATCCCCGCCGGAGCGGAAGATACCGCAGATCACTGTGGTGTTCATGGCCTGTCCGAGTACATAGTACATGTTGATATAGAGCATGGTGCTCAAATAGGACTGGGCAGTTGGAGTCAGGTCAGCCATGTTCATAAACAGGGGACGCAGAAGGAAAATTATGATCCCGCCCGCAATTCCGCTTAAAAATGTGATCTTGCAGAACCGTGTGGAATCCTCCTTTACCGTGTCCATGAATCCGGCCCCTATGGATTTGCCGAGAAGGATAGCGCCTGCATTGGCAAGCCCAAAGCATACCACTGTGCCCAGGTTTCTGGCTACAATGACCACTGCATTGGCGGCAACCATGTCGCTTCCCAGGTGCCCCATGATGACTGAGTACATGGAGAAGGCCACACCCCAGGAAACTTCATTTCCGAAGGCCGGCATAGAGTAGCGGATAAAATCCTGAAAGAGCAGTTTATGGCGTTCTATAATGGTCTTCGGCCGGAAACGTATGGTTTTAAAACGACATGCATCCAGCAGGCAGATGGCCAGTTCCACACCTCTTGCTATGGTGGTTGCCATGGCTACCCCTACGATTCCCATTTGGGGAAGTCCGAACAGGCCGAAAATAAAGACGGCGTTCAATAAAATATTCAGTCCCAAGGCAGACGCGTTGGTGGCTGTGGCAAAGATGACCCTCTCAATGGAGCGCATGGTGCACAGGTAAACCTGTGAAATGCTCATGAACAGATAAGAGATACCCACGATCCTGAGATATGGAATACCTGCGGTTATAAGCTCCTGGTCGGAAGTGAAGATCAGCATGAGCAGTCTGGGAAAGAAACAAGCCAGCACGAAAAACAGGGAGGATATGAGGATAGACAAACGCATGCCGATTCCCATGATGCGCTCGATGGTCTCGGTATCCTGCTTGCCCCAATACTGTGCAGCCAGCATGATAACCCCGGATGCTATGCCGGAGTAGACCAGATTCAGGATAAACATGATCTGACTTGCCAGAGAACCGGCTGACAGGGCAGTCTGGCTGACCCAACCCAGCATGATCACATCGGCGGAGCTGACTGCTGTGGTGATCAGGTTCTGGATGACAATAGGCAGTGCCAGCCGGAACATGTCTTTATAGAAAGTAGATTGTCTTGATGCTGCGATTTCCATTATGTAAAACCTCTCTTGATCCATTTGATATTTTTTTATGTTACCTTCCAGTATAAAGGCTTTTCCTGAAAATGTCATACAATAATTGGTGAAAAAGCTATAATATTTTGACCTGTTCTTGTTTTTGCGGGGGTTTTTGTCTATAATGGAAAAATAAAGCTGTTGTTCACGGCATTGAATCAGATAACCGTGTTCAGCAGCAAATGACTGCTAAGGGAGAGAATAACATGTATCAAGTATTGCTGTTTGACCTGGACGGTACGCTTACTGCATCCGGGGAGGGAATCACAAAATCAGTCCAGTACGCTCTGCGTAAGCTTGGAAGAGAGGCAGATGATCTAAAGGCTCTGGAGGTATTTGTAGGTCCGCCGCTTCTGGAACAATTCATGCGCTACTGCGGAATGTCTGAGGAGGAGGCGGTACAGGGCGTCCATTACTACCGGGAGCGGTATAATGTGACCGGTCTTTTTGAAAATCATCCCTATGAGGATATCGAAGAGATGCTGGAAGCACTGCGGGAGAAAGGATACACCCTGGGGGTTGCATCCTCAAAACCGGATGGCATGGTAAAAAAGATCCTTGAACATTTCGGATTGGAAAAATATTTCTGTCAAATTGTGGGCAGTGATCCAAATAAGATGAAAATGTCCAAGGCAGATGTCATTGAGATCATCCTTGAAAGGCTGGGATACCGGGATAGAAGAGCAGAAGCCGTCATGATCGGTGACAGGAATCAGGACGTATACGGAGCACAACAGGCAGGGATTTCCTGTATTGGAGTCACATACGGATATGGCAGTTATGAGGAGCTTTCAGAAGCGGGAGCGGACAAGATCGTGAAGAGTGTAAAAGAATTGGAAGAATATCTGCTTCTGAACGGAACAGACCACAGGGAAAAGAGGGAGAATATATGACAGTAAAGAAAATGTATGATATAGGAAAAGAGCTTTTTTCGACTCCATCGTATCCGGGTGACCCGGTACCGGGAAAAACGCCCTATTATCAAATAGAAAAGGGCGATGCCTGTAATCTGACAGTGCTCACCATGGGAAGCCATAGCGGGACACATCTGGATGCCCCAAAGCACTTTTGTCAGGGAACGCATGGAGTGGACAGGATCCCTCTGGAAAAATGTATGGGAATGTGCAAGGTCGTGAGTATCACAGGCACTGTGCAGGCAGAGGACATGGAACGGCTCCTCGCTGACGGGACAAAAAAGCTGCTTCTGAAAGGAGACATCCTGCTGACACCGGGTGCTGCAGATGTGTGTGCCGAGGCAGAGCTGGATCTTATGGGAGTGGAGGACCAGACTGTGGGAAACCCGGATACCCAGAAGGAGATACACAGGATACTGCTGGGAGCGGAGATTGTGATCTTAGAGGGGCTTGTACTTGGAGCAGTGCCGGAAGGGACATATTTTTTGGCTGCCCAGCCCATGAAAATGGCAGATTTGGATGGTTCACCGGTGCGGCCGGTGCTTCTGGATGTGTAAATAGGATTTTTGTCTGTGACTGTGAAGATATGGAACGGTTATCGGACTTATGAACAATACATGTTAATAAAAGATGTCGGCTGGATGCGAGGGCACTGAAAAACCATGATTTTTCAGTGCCCTCCTGGATGCCGGCATCTTTTTTGTAAGAATAATAATATTGTATCTTTTCTGATTTATCTGCCAGGTTCAGCGCACCGTTTCCCCTTCCAGAGTGCCTGCTGCTGTCCCCTGCTTTTTAGGGCTGACCTGCGCCAGAATGATGGCAGCGAACATGAGCACACAGCCGGTGATCTCCTTTGCCGACAGGTTCTGGTGAAGGATCACCCATCCTGCCAGAACAGAGACCACGGATTCCAGACTCAGGATCAGGGAGGCGATTGTGGGGTCACAGCCTTTCTGACCGATGATCTGGAAGGTGTAGGCCACCCCGCAGGACAGTATCCCTGCATAGAGAATAGGGAGCCATGCCTGTAAAATATTGCTCATACGCGGCGTTTCCAACAGAAACATGGGAATCGCAGACAGTACGGCAGTTACGAAGAACTGGATACAGGAGAGCTTGGTTCCGCTGACCTTCTCTGAAAAGTGGTCTACAACCATTATATGGATAGAAAAACAAAAGGAGCAGATCAAAATGAGAAAGTCACCTTTGCTCAGGGAAAGGCTTCCTGTCATACACAGAAGATACAGACCTGCCAGTGCGATTACCACGCTGATCCAGATACGCAGTCCCGGCTTTTTCTTCAGGAAGATTCCCAGTATAGGCACAATGATGATATACAAAGCTGTGATAAATCCCGCCTTGCCCACGGTAGTATACTGAATACCCACTTGCTGAAGGGAGGTGGAAATAAAAAGCATGATACCGCACAGGCCGCCGCCGATCATCAGATCACGGGGACGGTCCAGCGCTTTTGACGGCTGATCCTTTTTGCCGTCCTTCCGGGCATTTTTTCTGCCCAGAAGGAAAATACAGGGGATGAGGACCAGCCCGCCCAGCAGTGTCCTTACCATATTGAAGGTATAAGGACCTACATAGTCCATGCCTACGCTCTGTGCCACAAAGGCAACACCCCAGATGACCGCAGCGGTGAACAGGAGCAGAAAATTCTTGGATTGTTTCGCTGTCATGTAGGAAGCTCCTTTTTACTGTTCCAGACTCTTATGATATTCCTGAAGGGATTTCAGGGAGCCGTTTTCCTTACGGATCACAGCGGCAATACCTTTGGCGCTTGCCAGAGCTGCGGACATAGTGGTAAGGTAAGGTATTTTCTTGTTGATGGCTGTTTTTCTCAGGTAAGAGTCATCGTATTTGCTCTGCTTTCCGGCAGGGGAGTTTACGATTAGATCCACTTCGCCGTTTACCATGGCATCATAGATGTTGGGGCGGCCCTCCTGCAGTTTCTTGAGGATCTTACAGGGCACACCGTTTTCGGTGAAGTATTGGCCGCAGCCTTCGGTGGAAACAATGGTAAAGCCCAGCTCGTGAAGCTGTCTTGCAACTTCCAGTGCCTGAACCCTGTCGCCTTTGTTGACGCTTACCAATGCATTGCCGGAGAGCGGAAGCTTGGCGCCTGCTGCCTCCTGGGCTTTGTAGTAAGCCAGGCCAAAGGATTCACTCAGTCCCAGAACTTCGCCTGTGGAACGCATTTCCGGTCCCAGCAGAGGGTCAACCTCAGGGAACATATTGAACGGGAACACGGCTTCTTTCACACCGTAGTAGGGATGTGCCTTTTCCGAGAAAGAGGTTACATCCGGGCGTTCTCCTGTCAGTTCATATGTCATAAGCTTTGTGGCAATATTGGCCATGTTGATGTTGCATACCTTGGATACCAGCGGAACCGTACGGGATGCACGGGGATTGGCCTCCAGAACGTAAACCTTGTCCTCACAGATGGCGTACTGCATGTTCATCAGGCCTACAACACCCATCTCACAGGCAATAGCTGTGGTGTATTCACGGATGAGCTTTTTGTTCTCCTCTGAGATTTCCACGGAGGGGATCACACAGGCAGAATCTCCGGAGTGTACGCCGGCCTGCTCAATGTGCTGCATAACAGTGGGGACAAATGCGTTGGAGCCGTCAGAGATAGCGTCTGTCTCACATTCCAGGGCATTCTGCAGGAATCTGTCCATGAGGATAGGACGCTCCGGTGTCACATCAATGGCTGCCGCCATATAGTCACGGAGCATGTTGTCATCATATACCACTTCCATTCCGCGGCCGCCCAGTACATAGGAAGGACGTACCATCATAGGATAGCCGATGCGGTGAGCGATTTCCAGCGCCTCATCCACATTGACAGCCATTCCTGATTCCGGCATGGGAATATTCAGCTTCTGCATCATGGCATTGAACAGATCACGGTCTTCAGCCATATCAATGACAGCCGGAGAAGTACCCAGGATATGAGCGCCGCGTTTTTCCAGTTCCGCTGCAATGTTGAGCGGTGTCTGGCCGCCGAACTGTACAATAACACCCAGTGGCTTTTCTTTATTATAGATAGACATGACATCTTCCACGGTAAGAGGCTCGAAGTACAGCTTGTCGGAGGTGTCGTAGTCTGTGGATACGGTTTCAGGGTTGCAGTTTACCATGATGGTCTCAAATCCCAGATCTCTCAGAGTAAAGGCAGCGTGAACACAGCAGTAGTCAAATTCAATACCCTGTCCGATCCTGTTAGGACCGCCGCCCAGGACCATGACTTTTCGTCCGCCGGATACAGGGGCTTTATCCTCCCCGTTGTAGGTGGAGTAATAGTATGCGGCAGGTTCTTTTACACCGCTTACCGGAACTGCATCCCAGCGCTCGTTCATGCCCAGGGATTCTCTTCTCTTGAACAGCTCCCATTCGTCAACATCCAGAAGCTCTGCCAGATATTTGTCTGAGAAGCCGTCCTTCTTGGCCTGAACCAGAAGCTCATCAGAGAGATGACCGCCGCGGCAGGCCAGGATTTTTTCCTCCAGGTCAACCAGTTCCTTCATCTGCTCCAGGAACCACATTTTGATATGGGTCATCTCATGAAGCTTGGAAAGAGGAGCGCCTTTTCGGATGGCTTCGTACAGAATAAACTGTCTCTCACTGGTAGGCTCTCCCAGCTTTAAGTACAGTTCATCCAGAGAAAGCTCATGAAAATCTTTGGCAAATCCCAGACCGTAGCGGCCTTTTTCCAGGGAACGGATGGCTTTTTGAAGGGCTTCCTTATAATTCTTGCCGATGGACATCACTTCACCTACAGCTTTCATCTGTGTGCCCAGTTTATCCTCCGCTTTTTTGAATTTCTCAAATGCCCAGCGCGCGAATTTGACCACAATATAGTCACCGGTGGGTTTGTAGTCTGCCAGGGAACCTCCCTTATAATAAGGAATCTCTGAGAGTGTGAGTCCTGCTGCCAGCAGTGCGGACACATAGGCAATGGGGAAACCGGTAGCCTTGGATGCCAGCGCGGAGGAGCGGGAGGTTCTGGGGTTGATCTCAATGATGATGATCCTGTCTGATTTGGGGTCGTGGGCAAACTGCACATTGGTTCCACCGATGACGCCGATGGATTCCACAATGGCGTGTGCCTGTTTTTCCAGACGGTCCTGTACTTCCTGGGATACAGTCAGCATAGGGGCAGAACAGAAGGAATCACCTGTATGTACGCCCATGGGGTCAATATTTTCTATGAAACAAATGGAGATTTTCTTGCCTGTTGCATCGCGGACAACTTCCACTTCCAACTCTTCCCATCCGATGACAGACTCCTCAATGAGGATCTGGTTTACCATGGATGCTGCAATACCGCGGGCTGCCACTTTGCGGAGTTCTTCCTCATTATATACAATACCGCCGCCGGTACCGCCCATGGTATAGGCAGGACGGATCACGCAGGGATATCCCAGTTCAGAGGCGATCTTCACTGCCTCCTCAACGGTATAAGCCGGTGCGCTCTTTGCCATCTCAATGCCCAGCTCGTTCATGGCCTGTTTGAATGCGATGCGGTCTTCGCCGCGGTTGATGGCGTCAACCTGAACACCGATGACTTCTACCTTATATTTTTCTAAAACGCCTGCGTTGTACAGCTCTTCACAGAGATTGAGTCCTGACTGTCCGCCCAGGTTAGGGAGCAGGGCATCCGGTCTTTCTTTTTCGATGATCTCTGTAAGCCGGTCTACATTCAGCGGTTCGATGTAAGTGACGTCAGCTGTTGCCGGGTCTGTCATAATGGTTGCCGGGTTGGAATTGACCAGTACAATTTCGTAACCAAGGCTCTTTAATGCTTTGCATGCCTGTGTTCCGGAATAATCAAATTCGCATGCCTGTCCGATGATGATAGGGCCGGAACCGATAATCAGAATTTTGTGAATGTCATTTCTCTTTGGCATAGCTATCCTCCATTTTTCTTTGTGCTTAATCCTCCGCCATGTTAATTTGGCGGAACATGATAATAGAAGGCCTGTGTATCACGCCTTCAGTCAGGGACAATTATAGCATAGTCATATATTTTGCCGCAAGTATAAATAGCTCGAAAAAAGTAGATAAAATTTGCAGATTGCGGTATACTCTACAGGAAACCTGTATCAAAAAGCCTGTGAGGACTGACTGATACAGCAGGAGAACATAAGAACAGGAGTGAAGACACATGATAGCAGATAAGGAAGAGATCCATATCGGACAGGTGATCGTACATATTTTGGATTCCACAGTGGGTATGCCGGTGCTGTCCGACAAGGTGCTTGACTATGGTTCTGATTTTGCGGACTTTCTGAAAGCCCATATTTTCAGGATCGATACCAGTGATGAGATACGAAGCTGCAGCTTTTCTGAGGAGGAGTCCAGTATTTATAAGTATATAGAGGAGTATGACACGGAGAATTTTGTGGAGATTTCCAAGAAGATCGCCCAGGAGCTCTTCACCATCATGAACCAGAACATTGAGATCCCGCCGGCAGACCTTCTGACAGCGGAATATCAGGTGGACAGACATAAATACCTGGCTCTTTTGAAGATGAACTACCGTACATCCTACACCCATCTGACAAATGCGGACCCCTGGGGCAATAACAACGATATCATAATGCAGAAAGCCATTCTGCCGGGGGAGACCCAAAAGCTTTCCGAGGCGGCTCTGCTTGATCTGGGGGCGCCTAAGTATGTGCGTCTTGTGGAGAAGAAGTATGATGTAAACGGTATCAAGACCAATTATTTCTCAAAGCTGTTTTTAAAGTGCCAAGGCTCTCTTTCCGCCAAGACACGGCTTTCCATTGTGAATAAAGCGGTGACGGATGTGCAGAAAAAATACTACAATGAATCTGAACAGTTTGAGGTGCAGATGGAGACCAAGAGCATCATCAATCAGGAGCTTTCCAGTGAGGGAGCCTTGGATGTGCCTGTGGTCATAGAAAAGATATTTAAGGAGCATCCCCAGATGCGGGAGGAGGTGCAGGAGAAGCTGGAAAAATACAACCTGGCAGAGACAAGAGTGGAGCCTCAGAATCCCACCACCACCAAAAAGTTTACGAAACAGCACCTGCTCACCGATACGGGAATTGAATTAAAAATCCCCATGGAGGAGTACAATAACAAGGATAAGGTGGAATTTATCACCAATCCTGACGGGACGATCTCTGTTCTCATAAAAAATATCGGAAGTATTGAGAGTCGTTAATAAAATTGTGGCGTTTTATCAGACATTGTGATACAATACTTCAGCCGGAAGAGGAAACTTCCGGGATAAAAAATAATGAGGTTGAGGAAATATGGAAAGAGAAAAATTTTCTTCCAGACTGGGTTTTATCCTGATATCCGCAGGATGTGCCATCGGTCTCGGAAATGTATGGCGTTTTCCCTATATAACGGGAAAGTACGGCGGTGCGGCGTTTGTGCTGATATACCTGTTTTTTCTGTTTATTCTTGGCCTGCCTATCATGGTCATGGAATTTGCAGTGGGCAGAGCCAGCCAGAAAAGTATTGCCGTGTCCTTCAATGTGCTTGAGAAGAAGGGAAGCAAATGGCATATTTACAGATATTTCGGCATGGCGGGAAACTACCTGCTGATGATGTTCTACACAACCATCGGCGGCTGGATGCTGGCTTATTTTGTGAAGATGGTGAAAGGTGATTTTGTGGGACTTGACACAGAAGGTGTGGGTGCGGCATTTGGAAGCCTTTCCACGGATATGCCCCAGATGATCTTCTGGATGGTTCTGATCGTGGTCATCGGTTTTGCAGTTTGTTCCATGGGACTGCAGAAGGGTGTGGAGAAGATCACCAAGATCATGATGGTGGTGCTTCTGGCGCTGATGGTACTTCTGGCTGTGCGTTCCTGTACACTGGAAGGCGCGTCTGAGGGGCTGAAATTCTATCTGCTGCCTGATTTCGGAAAATTGTCTGAGTACGGCATTCAGGATGTTATCTTCGCGGCCATGGGACAGGCTTTCTTTACCCTGAGTCTGGGGATCGGGGCACTGGCTATTTTCGGAAGCTACATAGGCAAGGAACGCAAACTCACCGGTGAGGCTGTCAGTATTACGATCCTGGATACCATGGTGGCTTTGATCGCCGGGCTTATTATCTTTCCTGCCTGCTCTGCGTTCCAGGTGAATCCGGGGGAAGGTCCGGGCCTTGTGTTTGTCACCCTGCCCAATGTGTTTAATGCCATGAAAGGGGGAAGGTTCTGGGGGGCTTTGTTCTTCCTTTTCATGTCCTTTGCAGCACTTTCCACCATTATAGCTGTGTTCCAGAACATCATATCCTTTGCCCAGGATCTGTGGAACTGGAATGTGAAAAAAGCGGCGCTCATAAATGGGATTGCGATCTTCCTCTTGTCCCTGCCCTGCATTTTCGGCATGACTGTCTGGAGCGATTTTACGATCCTCGGCAAGGATATTATGGGATTTGAGGACTTCCTGGTGAGCAATAACCTGCTCCCTCTTGGCTCCCTTGTATATCTGCTGTTCTGCGTGACCAGATACGGATGGGGATGGAAGAACTTCCTGAAAGAGGCCAACACGGGAGACGGAATCTCATTTCCCGGAAAAATAAAGGTTTATCTCACATTTATCCTGCCGGTTATCGTCCTTTATATATTTGTGCAGGGATATTGGAGTTTGTTTCAGAGTTTATAGAAAATTCCCTTGAAATCAGTAAATTTTACAGGTATACTAGGGATAGAATAAAAATCCGGGTTACTGCTCTTGGTTTAGAAGGAGCAGTGACAAATCCGAAAGACAGGTAAATGCCGCAGCAGCAGATGCTGTACCGGGAGAATATATTTTCCGGTATATAATAGGAGAATGTATATGGAACATGTAATGTTGACCAAACTGCGTGAAGCGGGATGTGACATGGACGGCACACTGGAGCGTTTCATGAACAACGAAGCGCTGTGCATGAAGTTTTTAAAAAAGTTCCCCCAGGATGTAACCTTTGGAGCAATGAAAAAAGCCTTTGCACAGGGCGATGCAGATGAATTTTTTAAAGCAGCCCATACCATGAAAGGTGTGTCCGGCAATCTGGGACTCAGCAGTCTTTACGATAAGATGCAGCCGGCAGTGGAAAAAGGCAGGAGAGGCGAACTTCCTTCCTGTGAGGATATGGACGAAATTGAAAAGCAGTACAATGAGATAATAAAGATCATCACAGAAAATCAATAGTGAAGAGGAAAGACAGATGAAGAGAATTTTACTGAAACTGAGCGGAGAAGCGCTGGCGGGTTCCAAGAAGACCGGATTTGATGAGGCGACAGTTATGGAGGTTGCCCGTCAGGTTAAAGTTCTGGTGGATGAGGGGATTCAGGTGGGTATTGTGATCGGCGGCGGCAACTTCTGGAGAGGCCGCACCAGTGAGAACATGGACAGAACAAAAGCAGACCAGATCGGAATGCTTGCCACAGTCATGAACTGTATCTATGTATCTGAGATCTTCCGCACAGCAGGCATGAGGACCAGTGTCCTGACTCCCTTTGAATGCGGCTCTTTTACGAAATTATTTTCAAAAGACCGTGTCAATAAATATTTTGACCGCGGCATGGTAGTCTTTATGGCAGGCGGCACAGGCCATCCCTATTTCTCAACAGACACAGCCACTGTACTGCGTGCGGTTGAGATTGAGGCTGACATGATTTTCCTGGCAAAAGCAGTGGACGGTGTGTATGACAGCGATCCCAAGAGCAATCCTGACGCCAGGAAGTATGATGAGGTGAGTATTCAGGAGGTCATAGACAAGAAGCTGGCAGTTGTGGATATGACCGCATCCATTCTCTGTATGGAGAACAAGATGCCCATGCTTGTGTTTGGACTGAATGAAAAAGACAGTATTGTGAACACCGCTCACGGTAAATTTACAGGAACAAAAGTATTAGTATAATTTGGGAGGAAATGAATATGGCAACTGATGAGAGAATCGCAAAATATGAAGACAAAATGAACAAGACAATGGATGCCCTGGTAAAAGAACTGGGAACCATCCGTGCCGGACGTGCAAATCCGCATATTCTGGATAAAATCACCGTAGACTATTATGGGACCCCTACACCACTGCAGCAGGTGGCAAATGTAACTGTGCCGGAACCCAGAATGATCCAGATCCAGCCATGGGAGTCTTCCCTGATCAAGGATATCCAGAAAGCCATCCTGACATCTGATCTGGGGATCAACCCCAATAATGACGGCAAGTCTATCCGTCTGGTACTGCCTGAGCTTACCGAGGAGCGCAGAAAAGAGCTGGTGAAAGACGTGAAGAAGAAAGGGGAAGCTGCCAAGGTAGCTGTCCGCAATATCCGCCGTGACGCCAACGAGGCATTTAAAAAGCTGGCAAAACAGGATGTTTCTGAGGATGAGATCAAAGAACTTGAGGACGTGATCCAGAAACTGACAGATAAGTTCGGAAAGAACATCGATAAGACAGTGGAAGAGAAATCAAAAGAAATCTTAACAGTATAATTTGAATCAAGAGGGGCACATACAAGAAAAAAGTATTGTGCCTCTTTTATGCGTAGGAGGAGAAAAACATGGTGATTCCAAATCATGTGGCGATCATCCTGGACGGCAACGGCCGCTGGGCTAAGGCCAAAGGGATGCCAAGGACATACGGGCATGTGAAAGGCTGCGAGAATCTGGAAAAAATATGCTCCATAGCTAAGGAACTGGGTGTGAAGTATCTCACAGTCTATGCCTTTTCCACTGAGAACTGGAAGCGTTCCAAAGATGAAGTTGACGGCCTGATGAAGCTGTTCCGCAATTATATGAAAAAGTGCCTGAAAATAGCCAGGGATAATAAGATGCGTGTCCGCGTGATCGGGGAGCCTTCTGTCTTTGATGAGGATCTGCAGGCAAGGATCAGGGAGCTGGAGGAGTATTCCAGCCAGTTTGACGAGCTGCATTTTCAGATCGCGCTGAATTACGGCAGCAGAGATGAGATCAAGAGGGCTGTGCAGGAGCTGGCCAGGGACGTGAAAAGGGGCGCACTGGACCCGGAGTTGATCACAGAGGAGACCATATCCGGTTATCTGGATACAAAGGGTCTGCCGGACCCGGATCTGTTGATCCGCACCAGCGGGGAGGAACGCCTTTCCAACTTTCTCATGTGGCAGCTTGCCTACACGGAGTTTTATTTTACCGATGTGGCATGGCCTGATTTTAACAAGGCAGAATTTGAAAAAGCCATTCAGAAATTCAATCAGAGAGACCGCAGATACGGCGGCGTGAAGGAGGTATAACCATGTTCAAGACAAGGCTGTTAAGCGGAATTGTGCTGGTCATCATTGCCCTTGCCACCATTATACCGGGAGGGATCGTGCTCTTTGTCACTCTGGCGGCTATCTCCCTGATCGGCATGCAGGAACTGTACAAAGCCATGAAGGTACAGGAAAAGGGTGTGGGCGGTCTGGAACTGGCGGGATACGCAGGGGCAGTGATCTATTATCTGACCCTTCTGCTGGATAAGGAAGAGTTCTCACTCATTGCCATTTTATTTGCGTTGGTCCTCATCATGTCTGTGTATGTATTTACATACCCCAAATACCATGCGGATCAGATCATGGCTGCCATGTTCGGCGTCATTTACGTGACAGTCATGCTTTCTTATATCTACAAGACCAGGAATCTGGAGAGCGGTGCCTGGCTTGTGGGGCTTATCTTTATAAGCTCCTGGGGCAGCGACACCTGTGCTTACTGTGTGGGAATGCTGATCGGAAAGCACAAAATGGCTCCTGTTTTAAGCCCGAAGAAATCTGTGGAGGGCGGTATAGGCGGTGTTGCGGGTGCAGCGCTTCTGGGTGCCCTTTACGCGGTGGTCATTGTAAAATGGAACCCGGCTTCCGGCCACACAGCGCTTATGTATGCCCTGATCTGTGCAGTGGGCGCCCTGATCTCCATGGTTGGTGATCTGGCGGCATCGGCGATCAAGAGAAACAAAGAGATAAAGGATTACGGCAGGCTGATCCCGGGACACGGCGGCATTCTGGACCGTTTTGACAGTGTTATATTCACGGCACCGTTCATCTATTTCCTGGCAAATGTGCTGCTGTAAATGAGGTTGTGATAACATGAAAAAAATTGCGATATTAGGTTCCACGGGATCCATCGGCACGCAGACCCTGGATGTGGTGGAGAGCAATGAGGACCTGCAGGTGGTTGGAATCGCTGCGGGCAGCAATATTGATATGCTGGAGGAACAGATCCGGCGCTTTCATCCGAAGCTGGCGGCAGTGGGGGATGAAAAAAAAGCGGCTGAACTGAAAAGCAGAGTCGCGGATACAGACTGTACCGTGACAGGGGGCATGGAAGGCCTTCTGATGTTGGCAGCCATGCCGGAATCGGATATACTGGTCACAGCCATTGTGGGTATGATCGGTATCCGGCCTACCGTGGAGGGTATCCGTGCCGGCAAGGATATTGCCCTTGCCAATAAGGAGACACTGGTGACCGCAGGGCATATTATCATGCCCCTTGCAAAAGAGTACGGTGTACGGATCCTGCCGGTTGACAGTGAGCACAGTGCCATATTCCAGGCTCTTAACGGGGAGGACCCTGCCAGGATCCACAAGCTGCTGATCACCGCCTCAGGCGGACCGTTCCGGGGGAAAAAGCGGGAGGAGCTTCTCAACATCCAAGTGGAGGATGCGCTGAAACATCCAAACTGGGCCATGGGACAGAAGATCACCATTGATTCCGCCACCCTGGTGAATAAAGGGCTGGAGGTCATGGAGGCCAAATGGCTGTTCCACATGGATCTGGAGCAGATACAGGTTGTGGTGCAGCCCCAGAGTGTGATCCACTCCATGGTGGAGTTTGTGGACGGGGGCATCATTGCACAGCTGGGAACTCCGGATATGCGGCTGCCCATCCAGTATGCGCTGTACGGAGGTGAGAGGCGTTACCTTCCCGGTGAGCGCCTGGATTTTGCAAAGCTTGGCTCCATTACCTTTGAGGAGCCGGATATGGATACATTTAAAGGACTGCCTCTGGCTATGGAGGCTTCTAAAAAGGGAGGTTCCATGCCAACTGTATTCAACGCGGCCAATGAGAAGGCAGTAGGTATGTTTTTAAACAGAAAAATCGGTTTCCTGGATATTTATTCAATAATTGAAGAAGCTATGGTAAGACATAAAGTGATCAAGAATCCTGATGTAGATGTGATCACAGACATTGAACAGGAGACTTACAGATGGATTGAAGGCAGGTGGTAGATTGAGTTTTTCTGGAATTGTAAATATTTTGATCGCGGTCATTATCTTTTCCCTGATCGTCATTTTTCATGAGCTGGGGCATTTTCTGCTGGCTAAGAGAAACGGCATTGCAGTGACAGAGTTTTCCCTAGGTATGGGTCCGAGGCTGATCTCTACAGTGAAAGGAGGCACCAGGTATTCCCTGAAGCTGTTTCCGATCGGCGGTTCCTGCATGATGGTGGGGGAGGATGATGATGACAACAGTGCAGGTTCCTTTAACAACGCCTCTGTGTGGGCCAGAATCTCTGTGGTGGCGGCAGGTCCTATATTCAACTTTATCATGGCATTTGTATGCGCCATGATCATTACCAGTGTGGTAGGGTATGACCCGGCCAGTGTTACAGCGGTGCAGGAGGGTTCAGCAGCGGAAGCGGCAGGACTGCGGGAAGGTGATGTGATCACGGAATTCAATGGAAAGCATATTTCCATAGGCAGGGATCTGAGCCTTTACCAGACACTGCACGGGTATCAGGATAAGGCCATTGATATGAAGGTAAAGCGGGATGGAAAGATCATTGATATTTCTTTTACCGCTGACAGCGTAGAGAAGAAGATGCTGGGCTTCACCTACAGCAGTGAAGGGCCGGCCCAGATCATGGAGATCTACATTGACAGCCCTATGATGAAGGCAGGTCTCCAGGCCGGTGATGTCATAACAGGCATCGCGGGAACAAAGATATCGGATGGTCAGGAACTTCAGACTTATATGGAGGAGCATCCGCTGACAGGTGAGGAGATAACTCTGACTGTGGAGCGCAACGGCAAGGAGCGGGAGGTTACGGCTAAGCCCCAGATGCGTACCGTTGTCAGCAGCGGATTTGCCTATAACCTATACAGAGAGAAGACAGGATTCTTAGGTGTGCTCAAATACAGTGCTGTGGAGGTCCGCTACTGGATTTCCAGTACGGTCCAGAGCCTGGGTCTTCTCATAAAAGGCACATTTTCCGTAAATGACTTATCCGGTCCTGTGGGGATCGTGGATGCGATCGGAGATTCTGTCCAGGAGGCAAAATCGGAGGGGTCTGTCATTTTGGGAATGCAAATGCTGTACTGGGTGATCCTTCTGTCTGCCAATCTGGGCGTCATGAACCTGCTGCCGATCCCGGCACTGGACGGAGGGCGTCTGGTATTCCTCATTATAGAAGCCATACGGGGCAAAGAGGTGAACAGAAATGTGGAAGGCATGATCCATTTTGCGGGATTCGTTCTGCTGATGCTGCTCATGGTGTTTGTCCTGTTTAATGATATTAAAAGGATCTAGCACATCGTTCATTACTGCAAAAAGAAATCCGGAAGGGTTGGGTACAAAGAATCTGTACCCGGCCTTTCCGGATCTTTTTGTTATACCAGTTCCGCGATCCTGGTGACGCCCACGTAAATCTCCTGGATCTTATACCAGGTGGGATAATCCACGATGCCGGTAACGGGCAGGCTGAAAATTCGCTGAAAATCCCGTACAGCCCGCTGTGTGCCCTCGCCGTATATGCCGTCCACAGTTACGGCAGGCAGTGCGGGATAGCCCTGGCGGATGGCATTTAACTGTTCCTGGAGCTGTTCCACCTTGTCGCCTGAGCTGCCGATATCCAAATTGCTTCCCGGCCAGGAGATGGGAATGCCTGCAATCTCCTCAGCAGTGTTGATGTACATGTTGCTGCCGTAGAAATTCCTGAGGATTTCAATGGCGGTGTAGCCCTGGTCGCCCAGATATTTGGAGCCCCATTGTGTCATCCAAATTGCGATAGCCCCTAAATAACTTAAATTTACCTATGAATAGTAATACTGTATATCTAGGCTGTCATTGTCTCTATTATATACTATTTTTGATATGATTGATTGTAAAGATGTACTTTTTTGCTCTATGGTAAAATTAGGAGATGTGACGATATCATATGTCGTTTTTATACGTTCTTTCATTAATGGAGTGTAGTCTTCGGATTCCGGTTGATCAAGCTCGGCTATTTTTTGCGCAATACTCTCCCGCTCTTTTTGAAGCAGTAGCTTGTTTTCGCGGTATTCTTCTAAACTATCAATGCCATTTTGATAGGCTGTTTTGATTCGCTTTTCTTTCATATCTACTTTATCATACAGCTTTTTTAAAATATCTACTTCACTGTGATTTTGGTTCGATTTTCTTATGATTTCAAAATTTAAATTTTTACTACGTGTTGCATCTTTGAGTGCCTCGAAGAAGACAGGTTCTATTTTGTGGGTGCTCAAAGTAAGGCTTGATAGACATTTTCCTTTTGAATATCCATAGCAGGAATAGTAAAAAGTATCAACCGTTCCATTCTTTTTGTAGTGATTTTTACAAACCATAGTTCGGCCACAGACGGGGCATTTTAATAGCCCACTTAACCAATGGCGGTAACTGGATGTCGGTCTTTTTCCCTTGGGCTTATAGGTGGTGTTATATCGTTCTTGAGCTTTATTGAATAATTCTTCGCTAATTATAGCCTCGTGATATCCTTTAGTAATAACCCACTCTTCTTTTGGCCGAATTTCATTAGTTTCATTTACTGTGCGATTCCAACGGATCATACCGCAATAAGTAGGATTTTGTAAAATGTATTCTATACTGCGTCGCTCAAAAGGTTTATTATGACTTGTTTTATAACCTAATGCGTTTAGGGCACGAGCAATCTCGAATAATCCCATTCCTGCATTAACATATTTGTTAAAAATCATTTTAACAACTTCAGCCTCTTCAGGAACTATAACAGGAGGCTCTCCTTTTCTATCTATTTTATATCCGAGAGGAGGTCGAGCTTGGTATCCTCCTCGAAGCGCTTTTTCCATCATTCCACGTGAAACTTCCCCGGAAAGGCGAATAGAATAATATTCGTCCATCCATTCTATAATTCTTTCAATCAGGCTACCAAAAGGGCCTTCTATAATAGGTTCTGAAACACTAATAACTTCTATATTGCACTGTTTTCTAAGTAAAGATTTATAAAGTATAGACTCTTCCTGGTTTCGGGCAAATCGAGAAAATTTCCATACATATATCACTTTGAAAGGTGCAGGCTTTTGCTTAGCCAAAGAAATCATTCGTAAAAATTCCGGCCGTTTATCTGCCTTTTTTCCAGAGATTCCTTTCTCAACGAATACATAGTCATTTGAAATTATAACACCATCTGTTTTTGCATGATCCATAATTAGTCTTTTTTGCGCGTCCGGAGACAGCTCATCCTGCATATGGGTTGATACTCTTATATATGCAGCTCCAAATTTTGCCTGGCTTATCTTTTTATCATTCATTTCTTTCAAATTTAATCACCCTCAATGTTTTATGTAAAACGCCCCGAACTTTATACTGTTCGGGGCAGAGTATTATTTATCGCCGTAGTGAGTGCGGCATTGAAGCGTCTCAATCCAATTTTATTTTAAAAGTTCATCAATTATAATCTTTAAATCTTTGTAAATACCTGCCTGAATTTCTTGGTTAAAAGGAATGATTGTGGGGGCAGCATCCACCTCATATTGGTATATGGTCGTACGTTGTTTTGCAGGGTCAACGATCCAATATTCCCGGACACCAGACTCGAAATACAGAGTATTTTTGGTGGAGTAGTCCATCTTACGGCTGGAAGGGGAGACTATTTCAATAATGAAATCAGGTGCTCCGCTGCAGCCCTTTTCTGTGAGTTTGTTTTTGTCACAGATAATGCTGATATCCGGCTCAACGTAAGTTTTATCATCTGCAGTCAAATTGACTGCAAATGGGGCAGGATATACCTCACCGGAGCCGTTGTGTGACTTGACATACTGTCCCAGGAGCTGTGTGAATTCAGAAACCAACTTCTGGTGTATACGTCCAGGGGGAGTCATGTTATAGAGCTGACCATCTATTAACTCAGCTCGTTGACCGTCAGGAAGATTGTAAATATCTTCTATAGTATAACTCTTTTCTTTAAATAATGGCATAGCGATAGCTCCTTTCATTTTAATGTATATCAGGAGATATTATTATTTATTACCCATATTTATATCATATCTTGATAAAAAATCAAGGTTACGAGTAATAATAATGGATACCGGATTATTATTTTCTTTGTCAATAATGATCTTTGATATTATCAAAGCTTTCACCTTCTTTTGCTAGAAGCATTTTATTTTCTTTATATTTTCTAAATTGCTGGAATAAAAGTAAATAATGGAAAATAATACAAATTATCTTATAATATTCAAGCGCCCAACCTGTAGAAAGGTGAGTGTATGAAGAAAAAATATATAAATTATGAGAATAAAATGGTTTATGCAATTTATTATCAGTCTGACAATATAATTTACATCAATGTTGACTTCATAGGCACTACACAAATATATTTATTTTTTTAACCTAACAAAAGCAGTATAAATAATCTTAAGGCTGAGGTTGGGTGCTCTAAGCATCTTTCAAATCTATATTATCTAAAGGTGGATATCGCCTTTCAAGTTCTTCAGCTGTTTTTGGACATTTTTCATGTAGTTCACCACCAATTGCTGTCTGATCTACCGGCTTTATAGTAGGGGGTTGCTGTGCTTGGAGTGCTTTAGCAGTATCCAGAATATAATCAGCAAATATTTTTCTTAATTCAGGTTTCAAAAATATAAATTTTTCAATTAAAATGCGGTCAGAATCAGTAAGTGAATTTTGTTGAACAAGAGCATCTATGGCATTATGGGAAATCGGTTTGAACATTTCACCTATACCAAATCGAAGCCATTCTTCGTTAACATTAAATTCTCTGCAGATAGATAGTATTGCCTGATCAGAAATATTTCTTTTACCACTTTCAATAAGTGCTATGGAGTTTTGCTTCAATCCTATTCGTTCTGCGAAAATGGTTTGAGTTAAATCAAGTGTTTTCCTTAGTTTTCTAATACGTTCATTCATGCTTTTTATACCTTCCTATTCTGTCAAGCCTAAATTTATTGATTTTACAGGCTTTGACGATTTTTTTATACCTCTAAAACAGAGCCGATAGTGATGGATATCGTAGTATCATGTACCGAACAGATGAGAAAAGGGTATCGTTTTAAAAGCCTCCTCTTTGTTTGCTTTATAAAGGCTATTTTCCCTCTGATCAACTATGATGATGAATCTTCCGTGTCTATGGGGATCGTGTCCCAACTTCCTTCGTACCATCTACCATACACTGAGTGCTAGCCAAGCTCCTAGACGGGGTCGTGCCCCACGGTAAAAACCGATGCCAGCTACAGCTCTTATTTTTAGTTTGATTGTTACTGACCTTCTTTCACCTATTGTGTGGTACTGATTTAATCAGTGGACGCTATACCACCCAGTCTCCGATATCCTTTCAGTGGCTCGGCAAGGTCCTGGAATGTATTGCTTGTATTCAGTTTTATGCAACTTCCTATGCTGGTACATTTGATGGATGCTTGATATCGTTCAACAGTTTTTGTGGATTATATGTTGTCCCTGTCTTTAAAATACTATAAATCACCCTCAGTATCTTGCACGCTATTACAATCAGTGACTGCATCTTTTTCAGTGGATTTTTGTCGCGTGTCGTATAATACACATGCAGTTGTCTGAACTCATCTGCATGCGCAACTGCAGACTTTGCAGCCTGAAACAGCCAGTATCTCAGCCTTTTGCGTCCTCTATGACTAATTTTAGTCTGCCCTTTCTGTTTACCCGAACTACAGGATACAAGTCCTATTCCACTTAATTTCTGTATTTCTTTCACATCATCAAATCTGCTGATATCCCCCATCTCTGCGAGAATTCCTGCCAGAATATTTTCACCTACGCCATTCTTACTTGCTTTTTTGTCTTTCTTACTTTAGATTTCATCTTAGATACCTCTCGTGTTTTTAGATTTTTACCAACTGTCCTGTCAGTAATAATCTAAATTTACTTGAGGTATTTTTTTGGTCAATTCCCTTTACTCTTTAAAGTATACAGGAAGCTCCTAGAAACAATTATATATTATCAGTATCACTAAGTCAACATAATATTGCATAGTCAATAAAAGGTATTGATAATATTGACCTGAAAATATATAATTATTTCATAATCAATAAATATGATATAGGAGGAGGGATTATATGGAACGAGAAAAAAGTTATACACCGGAACAACTATCAGATGCTGAAAGACTTATAAAAATTTTAAATAGCATCCCGAAAGAAAAGAAGGGGTTGGTTGTCATGATGGCTAATGCTTTTATAAGTGGAATGGAAACACAAGAAGAATTTGATAAGGATACTAAAACAGCATAATGTATAACGGTACGCAAGTTGTACAACCCATAGGTCATACATTGAATAAAGGAAATAGGGGAGTGTTGATTATGACATATAGAAATATTGTAATAATTAACGACAAAGAAGTAGATATAAAAGAACTTACGGAAGAAGAGAGGAAACGCCTTGCAGAATTTTGGAACAGGAGAGCGGCAAATGCAATAGGATATCAGGAAGTTAAATCACCAAAGAAGATTTGCTAAGAGCCATTTGTAAAAGGGTGCCATTACTGGCACCTTTTTACCAGAGGGTGTTACATATTGTTACTAAGAATTATAAAGTCCAAGTGTATAAAGGGGACAGGCTCTTAAAAATCGTCATATAGGAGGATACTAAATGGGAAGTAAAGATCAACAGGATTTGGATACACGGAAGAAAAGAGAGGATTTGTTACCTGAATTGACAGAGAAGCAATACAGCGATCTTACCCTGATGGGATTGCGTGCTGGATTACATAATGCGAAGGAACTGATTCAGTCCATTATAGGTGATCTGACTGGCTGGCAGGGAAATGGCAGTGATGAAGAGTATTTTGCTTCTCTCTGGTATGAAAGAACGTATGCGGTAACATTGGATTCTTTTATGCCGTGGCGTTATCACGTATATAACTATGATTATGATATCCAGGAATTATCGGAGAATGCGGAGACATTGGAGGAGGTCTGCAGGCAATATGGCGAAGAATGCAGATGTCATGGTGTGGATCCAGAGAGCTGGGAGGAGATTTTAAAGGTTAATCAGGAACTTTTGCAAGAGCAGGAAGCTGGTTTAGAGGTGCTTGAACAAAAAAGACATACTATGAATATGGGAAGTATAAAAAATGGACCCAACAGATAAACACTTCCAGGCCCATACATCCACAACATCATTTTAATTGATGGTAAGCGTTTGTTCAAGGATTATCGTTATTATATTAAATATTTATTGAGGAGCATACCGATGGAGAAAAGCAAAAAAGAATGCGTATTGTCAAAGATATATGGTTTTAAACCGGAAGAGATATTAACGGGAAATAATGGGTACTGGGATATAGAGCAGTACATGGACGATGAAATGGTCTATCAGGCACGGATACTGCCAGATCAGGATACTTACATATCAGTCTTTACAAGGGATAAGTTTCCGAAAATGGTCGCTGAATATAAATATGAAACTGAACCTAGAAAGAAACTGGCAGAAAAGAATGAGGAGCATCTCAGGAGAGATGTAAGAAAAGGACATTAGAAAAAATGAGGTGTTTTTATTATAGGAAAGATAAGTGTACAAAATTTGGAAAAAAAGATATATGTCGATTTGATTGGGGAGCTCCTCATTGTGCTTTGGCTCCAATCTTTTCTAATAGTCGCCCTCCAGTTCAATGGAGCCATTGATCCCAATCCCCATTATGCAGTATCTTGGCTTTAAATGCAGAGCATACACATAAACCGCTTGTATTTAACTCTCAGCAATGGGTAATAGGATATCCAATAAACAGAAAATCCGGCTTCTGGTTCGTAAAAATAAGAGAATGGTCCTTAATGTCATATTCTTTTCTTCTACTGTCCGCTGCCGCAATTTAGAAAAATATTCTAATGTGGCATATCCCTCCTTTGGTGAAATCATGCGCCATTGCACAGGCCGCTGATACTGCAGCTGGCTCACAGCTGTAGTATCAGCGGCCTGTGATTATATTTTTTAAAATTATAAAAATCCATACTGTTTCCGATATGGAACATGCGCTCAAAAATAGCACAATATACTTATTATTCTACAATAGACGCAGTTTCTGATAAATACTTTCTTAATAAGTTTTTTCCGATTTCCTGGCTTTTAAATAAATGACTGCCCAACTTTTTTACAGGCATAATACCCAACAGAGAATTTGTCAAAAACATCTCATCATAATCTGGTATCATATCAGGAGTTAAAATCCGTTCCTTAATTTTGCAGGAATCATATACATATCTTCGTATAATTCCCGGCAGCATGCCGCAGGACATCGGTGGTGCGATAATGTCCTTGTCCTTTACAAAAAATATATTGGTGGTAGCGCCTTCTGAAAGTTCTCCTTTTGTATTCAAAAATATTGGTTCCTGAATTCCCCTTTTCCTGAAGCTTCTTTTTTCCATTACGCAATCTCCATAATTCAAAGTTTTGTGATAGGTCAGAGGAGAGGTTTCATTACGCCGAACAGCAGAATACTCTGTATTAAATCCTTTTTCATAATCTTTTTTATGGTATGTATTTGGCCTGGTGGAAATAAGGACATTTTCTTTTGAAACTGTAATTTTTAATACTTTACTTCCCTTTTGCATATCTTGCTTTTTTAAGGTATTTTTTACTTCCCTCCTTATTTCATCCATAGATATATTCGTAAGATTTAAAAATTTTAGAGTATTTAAAAGCCGATCATAGTGATGCGACAGAAGTATAGGAACGCCATCTTTAACTGCAATTGTTTCAAAAGCACCAATTCCAAAAAAAAATCCGTCATCTGCTATTATCATTTTTATATCCATTCCTTTCGCCTCGCTCAGGCACAAAACGTCATGAAAACACTTTCCATGCCGAGCATTTTGTGTTATAGTAAATTCAATAATTAGGCATTCCGGTATCAATGGCTGATGCACCCAGCCGTTATGTATTGATATGCAGGTGGCCTTTTTCCAAAGGTGGGAATACCGTATAAAAACTTTTGTCATTATTCATCACCAATAGCTTCCAAAATAGCCTTTGCTTTCTGCAGGGTTTCTTCATATTCAAATTCTGGATCAGATTCACAAGTAATCCCTCCTCCAACGCCTATATAATAGGTATCATTTTGATAAACAGCGGTACGTATAACAATATTAAAATCACAATCTCCATTAAAAGAAAAGTACCCGATAGAGCCGGTATATAAATTTCTTCTATCATGTTCCAGTTCATCGATAATTTCCATAGCACGTATTTTGGGAGCACCAGTAATAGAGCCGCCTGGAAAAGTAGCTTTTATTAAATCAATAGCCTTAAGTGTTTTCTTCATTTTACCGATAATAGTAGTAACTAAATGAAACACTGTAGCATAAGTTTCTACTGCAAAATGCTCCGTTACTATCACGCTTCCTGGTTCACAAACATGATTTAAGTCATTCCTTTCTAAATCTACAATCATCAGTAACTCACTACGGTCTTTGGAAGATTGTTGTAATTCTAATTTTAACTGTAAATCTTCTTTTTTTGTTTCTCCGCGCTTTCTGGTCCCTTTGATTGGTCTTGTTTCTATATTCCCATTTTTCACCTGCAAAAAACGTTCTGGTGAAGCACAGGCAATTTGATAATCTCCTCCTTGAAAAAAGGCACCAAAAGGAGCTGGATTATATACACGCAAATAACGATAGACATCATAAGGCCTTTTCTGACTGTATATTTTTAATTGTTGTGTCATATTTGCAATGTAAATATCCCCCTCTATGATATATGAAATCATTTTTTCAATGGCCTTTTTGTACTCTTTCTTTGTAAAATTTGGAGAAAATAACGCAAGTTGTTTGTTTTTACCAGGATTTAGAGAAGGATTACAAGATTTAATTTCTTTTTCCAATTCTGCAATTGCTTTTTTCGCATCTTTAGTTTCTCCTTTTGCAGTGATATAAAGTGCTTTTTCTTTTTTATCATCAATAATTAAGAAATCATAAAATGCAAACATAGCTTCCGGCATATGGATTTCTTTTTGATGACGGGTAGAAATATGTTCAAACTTTCTTCCATAGTCATACGAAAAGTAACCAATTGCACCGGAAACCAATGGTAATCTCGTCGGATTTTTTTCTTGATATTTTTGCAAGGCATTTTTCATTCCATATTCAAAAGTTTCAAACTGCGGTTCATCATTTTTATAAAAAACCCCATCCTCTTCTTTTAATATCAAATAAGGCTCTAAGCCGATAATCGAAAATTGCCCCAGTTGATTTTCAAGAGAAGAATCTAAGAAAACAGCCATTTTTCTATTTTTAAATTGCTCAAAAATATCTTCTGATTTCACATAAAAATTCAATTTATGAATTTTGGTTCTCATTTATCTTCCACCATCCTTTGCATAATTCAATATAATTTTGAAGTATTTCGTGACCATATTCAGTTAACACAGCTTCTGGATGAAACTGCACACCAAAAATAGGGAATTCTTTGTGATGGATACCCATAATTATTCCGTCTTCTGAGCTTGCATCTATCTCCAATTCATCAGGAAAACTTTCTTTACTGATAATTAAAGAGTGATAACGGGTTACATTGTAATGTGATGGAAGTCCTGCAAACAATTCTTTTTGATTTGTCACTATTTTAGATACTTTACCATGCATCGGTTTTATTCCCTTTTGAACGATAGCCCCAAACACATGACCTATAATTTGATGTCCCAGGCAAACACCTAAGATTGGAATTCTGCCCGCCATTTTATTAACAATTTCTTTGCAGTTCCCACAGTCATCAGGGTTTTTAGGTCCCGGTGATATAATCAATCCTTCAATTTTCTTAAGGGATAATAAATCTTCAATTTCTCCTACAGAAATTTTATCATTACGCACTAACGCTACTTTTTCCCCTAATTCTTCCATATAACATACAATATTGTACACAAATGAGTCATAATTATCTATCATCAAATACATTTATTTTTCCTCCAAAAAAACTGCCAAAAAAGTCCTTTCAAGGAATTTTTTTGGCAGTCTTCCAATTTTCTGGGCACACCGATTATTGAGATAATTTATTATATCAGATTTATACTAACTTGTCTATTCTTTCTCATGTACAGATTTTGCCAGCGCCTTAATTTTCTATTAGGACGCCAGATCCGAATACAGGCCTGTCTTGTATGGGTTGCGTTTTGTCTTTCTTATATGCTGAATCATATAGATAAATTAGCAAGAAGTGCAAGAAAGCTTACCACAACCGTTGTGTTGAAGGCTGTCATTCTGGAAAGCCAACACGGTCTGGGCAAACATGTATCACAGCACCAGTGTATGGGCCCTGTGCTGCAGGCGTTGAAGACCCTGGCGCAGTCCCGGCACTTTACAATGCCAGGCACTACGCATACCTCAAGATATCTGGACACAACACCGGAAAGCTATCCCACATCCCAAGTTATCCGTTCAACCTCTTCGGCCCCTTTTATTAGAATCTGGTGTATGTTTCATAATTTCTGTAATATCACTTTCCCCCCGATTTAACAGCTTATAAAGTGTTGAAGTGTAAACGATTTTGTTTTGTCATAATCGGGTTGATTGTCCTCTACTTAAATGATATTCACTAATCGCCGCATTTGGGTCATTCCAAAATAAAATATTCTTCTCAGATGGAGATTTTCTTTCCTATGATGAAGAAATACGAAGAGAAGCATTGATACATATGACAAACCAGTTCATAAGAAACTTTTAAACAATATAGTGATTGAAATTGATAATTGCTTTCCTCTTGAAATTTTAATGCTTCAGAATAACTTGATGCAGAGCGAAATCCATAAGCTGTATGAAAAACTGGAAGAATACGGGAATCGTCTGATGGAATATAAAGAGTGCTTTGAGATCATGGGGAAAGACCGCAACAGTTATTCCAAGATGGAGGTGGAACCCTAAAAACCGGGATTAACCGACAGCCCCTATACCATTATTATATAGGGAGCCGTCTATCCAATTAGCACTAAAGTTAAGGTGTACCTTCCTCCGGATTAATCATGAAGAGATTGTTACCCGAGGACACTTATCACGTGACCGTAGGATTTGTCCTTTCAAAAGCAACCATCCTGTCAGCATATTTTTGCAAATCCATTCATCTTATAAAAAAATGTCCGTGACAAAAAAGAAAATTGTTGTGCAAGATGCACAAAAGACTGAATCATAATTTGTAAAAAAGTAAGAAAAGCCTTATTATTTATAAAAACACAAGAAAAACCTTTGACATTTAGATGTGAAAGGAGTATATTTAATGCATTAAAGCAAAAACGTTTTTGAAAGCTATAATTGTAGGTGATCATATGGCAGTTTCTATTAAAGATGTGGCTAAAAATGCCGGTGTATCTGTAAGTACAGTTTCAAGAGCCTTGAATGGTTATACGGATGTAAATGAAAAAACGAGAAAAAAGGTTCAAAAGACAGTACGCGAATTAGGATATGTGCCAAATCAAAGTGCTAAGAATCTATCCTCTAAGTCAAAGAGAAATATGGCATTGATTATATCTGATTTGTATAAAAATGATAGAATGGATGAATTTACCGGCAATATACTCAGGGGAATTTATGAGTATGTGAATGAAAGAGGAACCACTGTAGCAACTTATGGAATCAGCACGAAAATGCAGAAAGAAAAACTTTTGGAAGATATGTGCAGTGAATATAGTCTTTCGGGTGTTATTATTATGGGTATGAAAATACAGGATGAATATTTAATAGAAGCCGGTAGACTTGATATTCCCTGTGTTGCGATTGATACAGCGCTTCAAGGGGAAAATATTGCTACTGTGATGACGAATGATGAAGCAGCTTTTGAAGAGATCACAGATTATGTGTTGGATCAGGGACATAGAGAGGTGGTTTTGATAAAAGGTAAAGAAGATGCGGAAGTAACACATAAACGTTACCTGGGATTCAAAAGAGCCGTTGAAAAGCATAGAATAGATATAAATGACATAGGAATATTTGACTGCCATTTTAATGAGGCAAAGGCGTTTGAAAACACAAAAGCATACATAGAAAAATATCAAAAAACAAGAGCTACCGCATTTATCTGTATGAGTGATCTGATGGCTCTTGGTGTCTGCCGAGCAGTAAGTGAGTGTGGATACTCTGTACCAGAAGATTTTTCTGTAACGGGATTTGATGGACTTTATACCCTGGACTATATAAAACCGGGAATTACCACCATAAACCAGAATATCAGGGAAAAAGGATATGTGGGGATAAAAGTTTTAAATGATATGTTGAATGGCGAAGTGGTTTCTGACAGGATATTTGTTCCTCACAAACTTATTGTCAGAGATTCAGTAAAGAGATTAGATATTTAAAAAGCAGCAGAGCCTGCTTTTTAAAATATAATTTTCCAAAAACGTTTTTGGAAATAGAAAATCAAAAAAGTAACAGCATTGGTATTGGCGTCTGTTATGGTGCTTAGTCTGACGGCATGCGGCGGCAACAAAAATGAAACGTCAGAAGGTGGAGAGGCAAAAGAAAGCAAAGGAGTTATCGAATTAAAGTTCCCAACATATCTTGCTGGTGAAAATGTGGGAGCAACTTTCTTTCTTCCTGAAATAGAGCGTTTCAATGAAAAGTATGAAGGAAAGTATAAAATTACAGTTGAAGAAGTTCCTCAGGCCTCTTATGCAGATAAAATCAAACAGCTTGCCCAGCAGAATAAGCTTCCTGTTCTGGTGCATGCTCCAGGTTCAGGCGGTATTGATACGCAGTGGTTCAAACAGGTTGTACTGGCCAATGACATGGCATACGACTTGACAGAATTTGCAGAGGAAAACTCAGATATAGCAGCAAACTGGGTTCCCGAATCAAGGGAATTTTGTACAGTAGATGGTAAATTAATTTGTAAACCAACGAGCGTGCTCAAACCTGTAGGCCTTTATTATAACAGTTCCATGTACACCCCGGAAAAGGATATCAGGGATATGACGGTTGATGAATTTGTGGACAGCTTGGGAGACAACAAGATGGCATTCATGACGGCAGAAAACGGCTGGACGACAGCCTTAATGCTGACAGCTCTGATCGCAAACGAGGAGGGCGGTGTTGAACTGCTGAACAGTAGTGTGAATGATAAACTATGGGATTACTCTGCTCCTGCTTTTGTAAACGGAGTTGCAAAATTGCAGACAATACTTCAGAATAATGCGTCATCGAATACTGTGGGTGCAGCATATGCCGACGCAGCAAATGCATTTATGAGCAAAAATGCGGCAGTCATTTGTAATGGTTCCTGGATGGCACCTGAATTTGAAGAAGGCTCAGCAGATAAATGGAGCAATGGTTTTAATGGTGAAGATGTAAAAGCAACCATTTATCCCGGAAATATTGCATTCGCAAACTCCAGCTCATACGGGGAATTCTGGATAGCCAATACAGCAACTGATGAAGAGAAAGAAGCGGCAGAGGCATTTCTTGCATTTCGTGATTCCCAGGAGGAAATCGAGAAATTGGTATTGACAGAAGGCGGAATTGCTCCTCAGCTTACCTATTCGGACAACTTTTTGGCAGAGCTGAAAAAAACTACTTTGTTATATGAATTATCTGAAAGTATGAATGATGAAACAACCTATTGCGCAAGTCTTGGGGATGTATTCCCTGCATCTGTAGCTGATACAGAATTTGGCAAGCTGCTTCCAAAACTCATTGACAACACACTGACACCGGAAGAGTTCTGTGATGAACTTACAAAGAAGGCAGAGGAAGCAAAACAGTAAAATTTTGAAAGAGGGCAATAGGAAAAGAGTAATATTTTAGATTGCTGCCTGTAAGGAAACAAGCTGTCCCAAGGGATTTTACGTTTGAGACAGCTTGTTTTAGAAGAAAGGAGAGAAAATTTTCGGTGAAAAAACAAAAAGTTAAAATCAGTAAGCTGGAAAGAAGAAATTATAAATGCATATATCTTTTTCTGCTTCCATCCCTTCTGATTTTTCTGATATTTTACCTACAACCCATTATTACCGTATTTTATACATCACTGACAAAGTGGGACGGATTTAATGCACCGGTTTTTGTTGGTTTAAAAAATTACATAGATATGTTTACAAATGATGCATTCCGTATCTCTCTGAAAAATATACTTTTGTGGTCCCTGATCGCAGGAACGCTTCATGTGGGATTCGGCGTTTTGGTCGCGTTCATCCTGTATCACAAACCAAAGGGATGGAAATTCACTCGTGCAGTATTTATGGTGCCTAACGTTATCTCTGCGGCGGCGTGGGCCATGATATACAGATTTATTTTCAATGATGACATGGGTATTTTGAACAACATTATCCGAAAGATCAATCCGGATTTCCACATACAGTGGTTTTATGAATCGCCGTATGCATTCTGGGCGGTTACATTTACCTGGTTATTCTATGCGGTTATTGTCACGCTGATCGTACTGAATGACCTGATGGCTATTCCTGAAGAATTGACAGAAGCGGCAAAGGTGGATGGTGCAACGGGCTGGCAGATTACACGTATGATCCATCTTCCACTCTGCCGGAATGCTATTGGTACAGGTGTGATATGCTCCATTACTTCCCGTGTAGCCATGTATGAACAGATCGCGCTCACCACGGCCGGAGGCCCCGGAGATGATACCATGAACCTTCCAATCATTTTGGTAAAATCTATTCAAGATCTGAAATACGGCTACGCCAACGCCAATGGTGTGATCATGTTTATTCTTGGACTGGTTATCTTGGCCATGGTGAACAGGGTGTTTAAAATGAACGAAAGTGTTTATTAAGGAAGGAGTATCATCATGGAAAAAATAAAAGAGAAGATCATTAAAATTTTTATGTATACAGTAATGATATTCACAGTTATCGTATCTGTTTTTCCTATTATCTGGGTTATCATGTCTGCCTTTAAAACAAATGCTCAGATTTTATCAAGTCCCTTTTCACTGCCTACTAGTATCAAGTTTGATGCTTTTGTGTATATTTTTGAAAAGTATAATTTTGTCCAATACTTTATTAATTCTGCACTGATCTGTGTGGTATCAACAGCTGCTTCCCTTGTGGTTTTTGCGATGGGCGGTTATGTAATAGCAAAATTCAGATTTCCTGGAAAAAGTCTCATCTTTGCACTGTTTACCATCACTCTTCTAGTTCCGGCACAGTCTAAGGCCCAGCCGTTGTTTTCGCTGGTCATGAAGTTAAATCTGTATGATAATATCTGGGGAGTTACGCTGGTATACCTGTCCATGGGGCTTGCCATGTCTATGTTTATTTTGAAATCAACCTTTATGGCTATTCCAAAGTCACTGGATGAGGCGGCAACTTTGGATGGTGCGGGATTTTTCACTATATTCTGGAAGATAAATTTTCCACTGGCAAAAAGCGGTCTTGCCACCGCAGGGATTCTGATGTTCCTGAATAACTGGAATGAATATTTCTATGCATCCCTGCTTACTTCTTCTGACAAGAACAGAACACTGCCACTGGCACTGCAGTTTTTTACGGAATCATTCTCTTATGACTATACAAAATTATTTGCTGCCCTGACAATTGTCGTACTTCCTGGCATTCTTCTATATGTATGTGCACAGGAGCAGGTACAGGCATCTGTGGCGGCTTCAGGGGTAAAAGGCTAATATAGAAAGAGGGTAAAGTCGATTTATGAATATGATGAAATACGATGCAGGAACCGGTGAACTGAAAAACTGGCTGATTCAGGAAAACACTTTTGATGAGAGATATCTGGGAAAATGTGAAGCGATTTTTGCCCAGGGAAATGGTTATCTCGGTGTCCGCAACGCTTTGGAGGAGGCTTATACAGGAGAAGTAAGAAATACATTTATTACAGGAACGTTTAATAAAGCTTCCAGGGAAGAAGTGACAGAGCTGCCAAATGCTGCGGATATGACTGGTATGACAATTATGATAGATGGCCATGAAATTAATCTGTCTCAGGGAGAATTGAATGCATATAAAAGAACTATGAACCTGAAAAATGGGGAGGTTATCCGTGAATTTACATGGACAAGTCCATCCGGTGTGACTATAAATGCCCGGTTTCAGAGAATTGTATCGCTGGCGGATGAACATCTGATTGCAGCAGCCCTATGTTTCTCAGTGGATAAAGACGCAGCAGTGAGCATTGAAACGGGAATAGACGGCAGTGTGACAAACAGCGGTTCTCAGCATTTCAAAGACCTGAAAAGAAGAATTTATGAAGCAAGGGACATGCAGTATCTGGCAAGGACCACAGAATCCGGAGTTTGGTTTGCACAGCACGCAGCATGTGGCTTGGATACGGATGCAGAGGTAATTCCTATTATGGGAAGAAGAACCCTGATGAATAAATTTAGTTTCAAGGTGCCGGCCGGGAAATGGATTCATTTTGAGAAGATTTCGGTTCTTCATACCTCCCGTGACAAGGTATATGAAGGCACGGATGCGGTAAATATTACGAAAATGCTGAAAAAGGATGGCATGACAGCTTTGAAAGCCGCATTTGCCAAAGGCTATGAAGTGCTGAAGCAGGAAAGTGAAGACAAATGGAAAGAATACTGGAAGAAAAGTGATATTCTCATTGAAGGAGATGCGGATTTTGATCAGTTGGCAGTTCGTTTCGCGTTGTATCACTTAAATATTATGGTAAAGCATGATGATAATCGTGTGGGAATCGGAGCAAAAGCCCTTACGGGAGAAGGGTATAAGGGTCATTCCTTCTGGGATACAGAGATGTTTATTCTTCCTTATTTTACCTTTACAAGGCCACAGACAGCAAGAACACTGCTGGAATATAGATATAGAAATCTGTTTGGAGCTCACCTAAAAGCCAGAGAATACGGGTATGAAGGTGCCATGTACCCTTGGGAATGTGCATGGATTGACGATGGTGAGGTGACTCCATTATATATCGGAGCAGATGTTGTTACAGGAAAGCTGACCAAATGCTGGACAGGGATTATTGAACATCATATTACCGCAGATATCGCTTATGCAGTGGAACAATATTACCTGGTTACAGGTGATAAAGAATTTATGGAAGATTACGGCTATGAAATTATTCTGGAAACGGCACTGTTTTGGACAAGTCGGTTACAGTACAATGCAGAAAAGGCTAGGTATGAGATCCTTGATGTTATCGGGCCGGATGAATATAAAGAACATGTGGACAATAATGCATATACAAACTATATGGCTGCAAACAATATGAGCCAGGCTCTTAAAATTATTGCTCAGCTTTCGGAGGAGGATTCGGAATCATATCGAAAGCTGGATGAAAAATTGAATCTTTCTTATATCAAAGAAAAGATTGAAGCATGTATTGATAAGATTTACCTTCCAATCCCCAATGAGGATGGGATCATCCCTCAGTCTGATCAGTTTCTGAGTTTAAAAAAGCTGGATCTTACGAAGTATAAGAACTCCGATGAGGTGCTGACCATTTACAAGGATTTCAATACGGAACAACTGAATCAGTATATGGTTTCTAAACAGGCAGATACTGTTATGCTGCTGTTTCTTCTGGATTCTTTATTTGATCAGGAAATAAAACGTAAGAATTTTATTTTTTATGAAGATAAGACTCTTCATGATTCCTCTTTGAGTAAATCTACACATGCAATCCTGGCAAGTGATTTCGGTCTGGAAAAAATGGCATATGACTTGTATGAGGGAGCATTGGCCATTGATTTGGGAACACAGATGAAATCTTCCAACGAAGGAATCCATAGTGCATCCGCAGGCGGCATATGGGAGAGTACGGTAATGGGATTCGGTGGTGTGAGAATGGAGGGTGAACATATGCACATTGCTCCAAAACTGCCGAAAAAATGGAATAGGCTTGTATTTCCGTTATGCTTTAAGGGAAATTCTTTAATAGTCAAAGCGGGTCATAAATCAGTGACGGTAGAAAACAATGGGAAAAAGGATGTTGTGATCCTTCTTGGAAAAGAAATGGTGACAATAGCAGCAGGGCAGAAGGTTAAAAGAAATCTATAGGGAGAGGCATAACTATGAAATATCAAGGCATCATTTTTGATCTGGACGGTGTAATCTGTCATACGGATGATTATCATTACCAAGCATGGAAAATGCTGGCAGATAAACTTGGAATTTACTTTGATGAAACCATTAACAACAGACTAAGAGGGATAAGCCGTATGGAGAGTCTGGACATTGTTTTAGAAAAATACCATAAGACTCTCACCTGGGAAGAAAAAGTGAAGTATGCGGAAGAAAAAAATACCTTCTACAAGAATCTCCTTAGAAAGATGTCACCTGCTGATTTAAGCCTGGAAGTAAAGGAAACCTTGGATCAGCTTAAAGGAAAAGGTTTAAAACTGGCTATAGGCTCATCCAGTAAAAATGCGGGGTTTATTCTGGAAAGAATCGGGCTGGCCAAATATTTCGATGCAGTTTCTGATGGGAACAATATATCTAATTCAAAACCGGATGCGGAGGTATTCCTCAAAGCAGTTCAGTTTATGAAACTGGAACCAAAAGACTGTCTGGTTGTGGAAGATTCAGTAGCAGGACTACAGGCGGCAGTAAACGGAAACATGGATTGCGCAGCAATGGGTGATGCTGTGAAATCAGAATTGGCCACCTACCAACTTCAGTATTTTAAAGATTTATTGACGGCAGTGGAGGATGGCTTTCAATGAAATGATGAATAGAAATGTATCTGGTTTTGTCAGAGCGTTTATTTGGAGGAGGACTTTGTATTATGGAAAAAGCATGGTGGAAAGAAGCAGTAGTATACCAGATTTACCCTCGTAGTTTTATGGATTCCAACGGAGACGGAATCGGAGATCTGCAGGGTGTTATCAGTAAGCTGGATTATCTAAAGGAGCTGGGGATTGACGTTGTGTGGATGTCGCCCTGCTATAAATCCCCAAATGAAGATAATGGATATGATATCTCTGATTACAGGGATATCATGGATGAGTTTGGAACAATGGAAGACTTCAGGGCGCTGCTGACGGGAATTCATGAAAGAGGAATGAAATTGATTATGGACCTGGTGGTAAATCATACTTCAGATGAACATCCATGGTTTATAGAATCCAGGAAATCTAAAGACAATCCTTACCGGGATTATTATATCTGGAGGGATGCGAAAGACGGAAAAGAGCCAAACAACTGGACCTCATATTTCTCAGGTCCTGCATGGGAATTTGATAAGACAACAGGGCAGTATTATCTCCATCTATTTACAAAAAAGCAGCCGGATTTGAATTGGGAGAACGTAAAAGTACGCTATGAAGTCTACGATATGATGAAATTCTGGCTGGATATGGGATGCGACGGATTCCGCATGGATGTTGCAAACCTGTATTCTAAAGTACCGGGGCTGCCGGACGGGGAGCCGCGCCAAGGAAGGATTGGGGCTGAGAATTATCAGAACGGTCCCCGCATTCACGAATTTTTTCATGAGATGAACAGGGAAGTGCTGTCTAAATACGACATCATGACCGTAGGAGAAATGTCAGATGTCTCTCTTGAAGAGGCATTGAAATATGCAGGTAATGATAAAAATGAACTGAATATGGTATTCCAGTTTGAGCATGACGATCTGGATACCCTGGATGGGGAACGTTGGGCTTATAGAGAGGTTCCTCTTTCCGAATTAAAAAGAGTTTTTAGTAAATGGCAGACTGCAATGGACGGTAGAGGATGGAACAGCCTGTACTGGACAAACCACGATCAGCCCAGAACCGTCTCAAGAAGAGGAAATGATAAAGAGTTCCGAAAAGAGAGCCAGAAAATGCTGTATACCATGTTGATGACCATGCAGGGAACGCCCTATATCTATCAGGGAGAAGAAATCGGAATGACAAATGTTTCTTTCGACATTGAGGACTACAATGACGTGGAAATCCGTAACTGCTGGAGCGAGAGGGTGGTAAACGGAAATGCTGATCCCGAAAAACTGTTTGATGGCATTCGTTACCGTGCGAGGGATAATGCAAGAACACCTATGCAGTGGGATGATACAGAAAATGCAGGCTTTACCACAGGAAAACCGTGGCTTAAGGTGAATCCCAACTACAAGGAGATTAACGTAAAAGAAGCGCTTGCGGATACAGATTCCGTTTTCTATTATATGCAGAGGCTTATCCGTATGAGAAAAGAAAATGAAGCTGCCGTCTACGGGGATTTCAAAGAGTATGAACCGGAAAACGAACAGCTTTATATTTATGAAAGAAACTTTGAAGGGGAAAAGCTGTTTGTAATTCTGAATTTTTCAGGGGAAAAAGCTAAGTTCCATATACCAGAGGAATGGAAAAATCAGAATACGGAGCTTTTGATCAGCAACTATGAAGGGGAAGCGTTAAAAGATAGAGAAATGCGTCCATACGAAGCGGCTGTTTATCTGAAAATTAGATAAGCTTCCTTTTGCTTGCAGCCTCTTTTGATACAATCTGGAAATATATTGACATTTGGAGGAAACAGTATGAGAGACATAAATGCCAAAAACGAGGCAGTGATACAAGGTGAATATTACCGTTTTACGGTGCTGACCCCCTGTCTGATAAGAATGGAATACAGTGAAAGCGGAAAGTTTGTGGATCAGGCCACCCAGACAGTGGTAAATCGTACCTTCCCGGTTCCGCAGTTCCGATTGGAGGAAACAGATTGTGAACTGAAGATTGTTACTTCTAAGTTGAGGTTGACATACAATAAAAAGCCCTTTTCCTCAGTGGGACTGAAGATTAACATCAGCGGAAATTTTCCGGGGATCCTGCCGGTATGGCATTATGGTGATGCAGTTTGTGATTTAAAGGGAACGGCCAGGACGCTGGATGGGGCTGATGGTGCGATACCTTTAGAAACGGGAATTTTATCTGCACAGGGCTTTAGCCTGCTGGATGATGGGGGAACCATGCTTCTGGATGAAAATGGATGGATTGCCAGTAGAGAGGACCCTGATGGGAAGGATTTATATTTCTTTGGTTATGGAAGAGACTATATCACATGTTTGAAGGATTTCCATATTCTCACCGGGGAAGTTCCGCTGCTACCTAAGTATGCACTTGGAAACTGGTGGAGCAGATATTACAAATATACGGAAAAAAGTTATCTGAAACTGATGGATCGGTTTGCTCAGGAGGAAATTCCTTTTACCGTGTCTGTATTAGATATGGATTGGCACATTACAGATGTGGATCCTAAATACGGAACCGGTTGGACCGGATATACCTGGAACTCAGACATGTTTCCTGATCCAAAGCGTTTCATGGATAAATTGCATGAAAAAGGGCTAAAGGTCACGCTGAATGTGCATCCGGCAGACGGTATAAGAGCCTTTGAAGACTGCTACAAACCTTTTGCGGATTATATGGGGGTTTTGGCAGAGCAGGAAGATCCGATTCCCTTCCATCCAGGAGACGAGAAGTTTATGAAGGGATATTTTGAGTACGTGCATCATCCTATGGAAAAGCAGGGGGTGGATTTTTGGTGGATAGACTGGCAGCAGGGAAATAATTCAGGAATCGAAGGATTAGATCCCCTGTGGATGCTGAATCATTACCACTATGAGGATAGCAGGAGAGGTGGAAAACGTGGGCTGATTTTTTCAAGATATGCAGGACCGGGAAGCCACCGCTACCCTGTGGGATTTTCAGGCGACAGTGTGATCACCTGGGAAAGTCTTGATTTTCAACCTTATTTTACCGCAACTGCATCCAATATAGGATATGGCTGGTGGAGCCACGATATCGGCGGTCATATGCAGGGGATAAAAAATGACGAACTTGCAGTGCGCTGGCTGCAGTTTGGAGTGTTTTCTCCTATTATGCGCCTGCACAGCACCTGCAATGAATTTAATGGAAAAGAGCCCTGGAGATACAATCCTATTGCGGAAAATATAATGAAAAAATATCTGCGTCTGCGCCATAAACTGATTCCCTATCTGTACACCATGAATCTGCGGGCTAATCAGGAAAGTATGCCTTTGATACAGCCCATGTACTATCATAATCCATTACAGGAGGAGGCTTATTATGTGCCGAACGAATATTATTTTGGTTCAGAACTCATAGTCTGCCCTATCACTTCACCAGTGGATAAGCGTACAGGTATGGCAAAATTTGCCGCATGGCTGCCGGATGGGATATGGGTTGACTTCTTTACAGGCGTTACTTATGAAGGTGGCAGAAACGTGGACTTTTACCGTGGAATTGATAAGATTCCTCTGTTGGCAAGAAGAGGTAGCATCGTACCTCTGGACGGCAGGGAAACGGGCAATGAATTGACCAATACAGATATCCTGGAACTTCATGTTTTCGCAGGAGACTCCGGAGAATTTTGTCTGTGGGAAGATGATTCCGATGCTGCAGAATTTGACCAAAATAGCTGGGCAAAAACCAAAATACAGTACCATTGGGGTGAAAATGCCCGGCTGACGATTCACAGAGCGCAGGGAAATCTGCAGGTCCTTCCTTCAAAGCGGGCATATAGAATTTGCCTTGTGGGCATGAAAGACGGCTGTGCCCCTAAAGTCCTCGCTGGAGGAAGAAAACTAAAGGGCATCAGCAGTAAATACTGTGCCGAAACAGGTTTTACTTGGATAGAAATTCCGGAGGTAGATGTCACGGAGGATGTTATTTTAGAAATGAACCAAGCTGCGGAAGGGGAAAATCAGATTGTACAGAGAATTTTTGACTTTCTGAATCAAGCTGAAATTGAGTTTGATCTAAAAACACGCATAATATCTGTTGTGCGCCAGCTGGAAACAGGAAAGAAACCTGTATATGTGCTTGGACAGTTACAGGCAATGGACCAGCTGGAAGAACTTATGGGGCCGCTGTGGGAGATTATTACGGCATTTGAAGAGTAAATGAAATTCACTGTCCGCTCACACTGCTTGTGAGCGGCAGCTTGGTCAGCGGTTAACACGATTGAAACTACCCGCTACAGTTTCAAGGTTTTATCGCCGTAAAAGCCTGTTTGATTGCCTCTGGCAAATCCTTAGCAGTATGGACTTTCATTTTTTGATGCTTCATTACAAATCTTTCACAAGATGAATCCCACTAGAAAAAATTTAAAATGTGACTATTTGGATTTAACTGTAGCACAAGAAGAAATAAAGAAGTATATTTATCAGTTGAATTATACAATGGCAATTTATGTATGCGGTACTTACTAAAATGAAAACATGATATATCTCCACCTGATGTTGAAGCATTGATATAAAAGAATTTTCTTCCTATAAGGACTGGACGCCGAGACCCTTACAAAGTCAGTTGTTGGTTTTCAACGGATTTAGACTGATTTAAACCAAATACCCCTAAATACATTTGTTATAATATACTTAGAAAAGTCGGGAAACCGGCTTTTTTATAATTTATTTCTGGAAGGAGCTTCCTGTATAATTGAGGGCTGATGATCCTGGTAGACACGGGAGGTTCGCTGCCGTAGATGGAAGGGTATACACAAGGCCATGTAGAACCAAAAGAAAGACGTTTTACTTCGTGTACCCAAAACCAGCTATTTTCGTACCAGATACAGGAAATGTCCAAACCTATGGCTCTTTCTTCTGAGATATTTATTGATGATATATTGAAAAAATCCTTTATTTTGAAGGAAAAAAGACTTGACTTAATAGGGAGGATTATATGAAGGTGATTTCTTTTCTCAGCAACAAAGGCGGCGTTGGAAAGAAATCTACTCAGAACTGCGAAAAAAGGGCATAGAATGTATCTCTTTAGGAAAAAATGACAAAGGAGAAGAAATCAAGCAAAAAAGACCAGGGAATTAATATCTGAGCAGCTTGGCATAAGTAATGGCCAGATTGCTAAGTATGAAAAAGTCGAAAAAAATGGAAGCTCTGAATTAAAAGAAAAATTTGGAGAAAATGAAAATTCAGTTGCAGTCGCAGAAATAGTAGCAAGCCTTCCGGCTAGAGAACAGAAGGACTTCCATTATTTGGAGTGGATGGAAAAAGAAGTGACTGAGGATCCAGAACGAGTGGGAACACGGATTTATTTGCTTACGCCAAAATATAAATATCTCTATAATTGCAGATTAAATGGAACTGCCGAGATGAAGCATCTGCAGCAATCAAAAACGTAATGACTATTATGCAAATGGTATTGTTATAAAGAAATATATTTGATATGATACGATTATATAGGGAGGAAAGCAAGATGAACTTAATCGATAAGATAAAACATAATAAAGATAAATTTATGGAGATACAGGAACAATTAGAACCCATGTATTTAGAAAATTACGAAGAAGCGTTTCGTATTTCGTATACACACAATTCGACTGCTATAGAGGGTAACTCACTTACCCTCATAGATACTAAGCTGGTGCTTAGTGATAAAGTATCCGTAGGCGGCAAAGATCTACGTGAGATTTATGAGGTGATAAATCATGACAAAGCATATCATTACATAAAGCAATGCATCAAGGATAAAAAGGCTCTGTCAGAGACAATCGTGAAACAGATACACAAGATTTTAGTAGAGAATATATTTCCGGGTGGAAATTATCGTATTGGAGATGTATTTATAGGAGGAAGCCAGCATGAGCCGCCGTCTCCTCAAGATATGATATTTCAAATGAAAGATTTCTATAGAGATCTGGAATATAAATGTGTGCTAGAAACTACAGAGCTTGCGGCCTGGACACATGCTGAATTTGTCAGAATCCACCCGTTTATAGATGGAAACGGGCGTACCGCACGACTCCTTATGAATTATCAGCTGATGGATGGCGGGCTACTGCCAATCAATATTCTAAATGAGAACAGGCAGGAGTATTATAAATGTTTGGAAGAGCATCATTTACATGGAAATCTGGAGTCTTTTCATGAAATGGTGATGAAGCTGGAGGAGATGGAGTTAAAAAAATACCTTCATCTGGCGGCGCAGCAAGGACTGGTAACAGAAAATGAAATTTTATGAATATCCGGGGTCTTTCAAGCAGTAGATAAAAGCCAACAGAAGGAAACTATAAAAACTACCAAAAAAGTCTAAAATTTAATATAAAAGAAGGGTGATGAAAAGTGAAAGAAAATGGCGGTTGGGGAAAATCTGTTGGAAGTGCATAAAATTGAATAAATACATCAAATATTGGATTTTGTTCACGAAAAGCCTACAGTACAACTTGATAAAAAATCAAGAATATATAATGGGGAGTGTAGAGTATGTTAATGAATAATGACGGATTTTTAAAAAAAATAGAATATGAACTGCCAGATATGACAGAAACAGTAAAAAATGAAATGATAATAAGTCCTTTTTATGAGGACTTTACCCGAAGGTTTTGTTGGAATTCAAATAGCATAGAAGGGAATACACTTTCGCTTGATGAGACAATCAGTTTATTAGATTATGATGAAGTGAGAAGCGGGCATACCTATACGGAATATTCAGAGGCCAAGCAATTATTTCAGGCAATTAAAAAAATGCTGAAATTTAATAGGCAGAACATAGATGAGACATGGATCCAGGAAGCGAATGGATTAATACTGGGAAGAGAAGGGGGGTACAGAAAGACAAATCTGTATGTGGGCACGCTAGTAGAAGCTGTTTATTATCCGCCAAAGCATGAAGAAGTCCCAAGACATATGACGAAATATGTAGAGAAGCTCAATCAATACTTTAGTCAGGTAAAGGAAGTGGCAGAAAACATAGCCAGGGAGCATTTAGAATTTGAACGTATTCATCCCTTCCCCGATGGAAATGGCCGTTGTGGACGGCTAATCATGAATCAACGCCTGATAAATAATGGATGGCTTCCGATTACTATTGAGGATCAATCAAAATATAGACAGGCCTTTCGTAGATATGACAGGTCACAGGATACCTCTTTACTTGTTTATGTGATATGTAAGGGTGAACTTGCATCCATTGAGCGTGTAAAAGAATTAGAACGAAAGCTGGAGAGAACTATGGCTGAGACAAGGAGTCATTAATGACCCCTTGTCTCACGTAGTTGTAATATCCTACTTGGAAGTAGGCAGTAGTGAACAGAGCCTATGCTGCGTTTTTCAGTGAGAAGTTTTTATGTGTGCCGGACATGACGTAATATCAGTGGTTGAAATTTGCCCGGAAGAGCAAATAATTAGAGACACGAAGCTTTAGGTCAGAAAGTAGATGATAGTATGTATGGCATTAGTGAAAAGGAGCGGTACATATTAGCTTTTTATAGATAGACATAAAATTATTTATATATGTTTCTGTATGTCATCTTGCATTACGATTTTTTATGAATTGATTGTATGATAATATTTCAAGGTAATAAAGAAAAAACATGGAGCAGAAATTCCTACTGAGACAAGAGGCAAAAGTCCAGTAAGAGGAGCTAACAGCATATTCAGATGTCATTCTTCTGTGAGGTTCCAAAGAAACTACCCTGAAAGGCGGTTCCATGTCGGCAAAGATTGGTCAGTTATATTTGATAGACCTGTTATGCTAGAAACTTTAAAACATCCAGAAACAATAATTAGATGAAATCCAAAGCTGTTGTGGAGAAATTATATTAGAGAACATACTCTGGCAGGGTTATAAATGTGGCAGTGTCATTCATTGGAGGATGATAAACGAATGAAAAATATAAGTGTAATGATCAAACCAGCATCCGGAATGTGCAATATGACATGTGATTATTGCTTTTACTGTGATGAGGCCAAAAAAAGAGAGAAGAAATCTTATGGACTTATGAGAGAAGAAACATTGAAAAATATAATCAGAAAGACGATGCTTCAGGCAGAAGGAGTTGTCAGTTATACATGGCAGGGAGGAGAACCTTCTCTGCGTGGATTGGATTTCTTTCAGAAAGCAGTCTGGTACCAGCAGAAGTATAATCGCAGCCATGTACGTATCATCAATGCTTTTCAGACAAATGGATATGCTACTACAGATGAATGGTGCCAGTATTTTAGAGACAATCATTTTCTGGTTGGATTATCAGTAGACGGTACACGGGAAATTCATGATTCCATGCGTCATGATAAGAAGGGGAATGCAACATTTCTGAAAGTAGAAGAGACTGCAAGACGGCTGGATAAGTATGGTGTGGATTATAATATTCTTACCGTAGTGACTCCGAAAGTTGCAGATTGCATATACAATATCTATCAGACGTACAAGAAACGAGGCTGGAATTATCAGCAATATATAGCCTGTTTGGATCCATATGGAGAAGGACATGGAAAAACACCATATTCAATCTCGCCGGAACAATATGGAAAGTTCCTTTCAGGTTTGTTCGGATTGTGGTATCAGGATCTAAAAAATGGATGCCATCCATATATTCGACAGTTTGAAAATTATGTGGGACTGGCGGCAGGTTATATGGCTGAATCCTGTGAGCAGCGAGGAAGTTGTGGCGTGCAGTATGTGGTAGAGGCAGATGGAAGTGTATATCCGTGCGATTTTTATGTAATGGATGATTTTTATCTTGGCAACCTAAATACAGATATTCTTTCGCAGATTGATGAAAAACGAGAACAGATTGGATTTGTAGACCGTTCGCTTAAACTGGATGAAGAGTGCAGGAAGTGTAAATATTTTAGGTTATGCCGTGGAGGCTGCATGCGGAATCGGGAACTGCATGAAAATGAAGAAATATATCGAAATAACTTCTGCAAAGGATATCAAATATTTTTTGACCAGTGGTATGAGTTGATCATGCAGCTGGGAGCTATGGTAAAAAAATAATAAAATTGGTTTGATTATTTATCAGGCCACCATTCGGGAGTATTTGAAGTTAGCAAAGACTGCTGGAATTCTGTTGGAGGAATTCCAGTGGTCTTTTTAAATACCCGGCTGAAATAAAGGGGGTCGGAGAAACCTACCATAGGTGCAATGTCTGACAGGTACATTGTATTTGTTGCAATTAGATCTTTGGCTTTTTCAACTCGAAGTTCAGTAAGATAACGCATTGGAGCAACGCCCATCCGTTTTTTGAATATGTGAGAAAAATAGCCGACACTTAATTTACAATATTTTGCCATTGATTCAACACTCCAGTTATCTTTATAGCGTTGGTGAAGCTGCATAACAAGTCGGTCAATAGAAAAGTCGTTTTCTAAAGGAGAGAGAATCTTTTGATGGGAGCGGGCGATGATGGCTAATACCTGAAGTAAATTACTTAAGACAACATCTTCAAAAAATGCTTTTTTTAATTGCAATTCAATAATGGTTTCCTGGAAAAGAGTTTTTAACTGTATATGCTCTCCGATATAGCAGTTTTGTAGCTGGTATTTATTGATTATATTTGTACAGTTACTACCAGTAAAATGAATCCAATAAACTTCGGGATATTCCTTTGCATAATAGGAATAGGTTTGAGGCTCCTGCGGTTGGAAAAAAAGGATATTTCCAGCACCTAAAGCCTGCCATTCCTTATTTATATAGTAGTGTCCGGCACCTTTATAAATATAAATAAGCTGATAATCGACTCTACCTGCAGAACGATTCTGAGAGTAATCCTTTGTTTTGAAAACCTGCATACCACAACAGTTGACTGATAATGGACTTGAATCATCTGCAAATCCAGTTGCACGTCTTTCATTTCTTAAATGCCCCGAAACATTAATCATAAAAATCCTCCTTCCTTTTGAAAAATGCCCTTCTGTTAAGATAAATATAGCATAGAAAAGCAGAATTGTCCATGCAAAACACAAAATTAGACATGGAAATGCAGGTATATAAGCAATATATTAAAATCAAGGGATGAGCAGAATAAGCCATAACACCTTAAACTGAAGGAGGATATGATATGAAGAAACAACTGATATTCCTGATGACGGATACAACCAGAAAAGATATGGTCGGATGCTATGGCAATCCAAGGATAAAGACACCAAATCTGGATCGCCTGGCTGAGGAAGGAATCCGTTATGAGAATGCATATACCTGCCAGCCAGTCTGTGGGCCAGCCAGAAGTGCAATCTTCACTGGTACGTTTCCACATACCAACGGCATGGTAACAAACAGCATTGCTATGGGGGATAATGTGAAGACGGTAGGTCAGAGACTGTGCGACAATGGCATTAATTGTGGCTACATTGGTAAATGGCACCTGGATGGTTCGGATTATTTTGGAAACGGACGATGTCCGGAAGGTTGGAATCCAGATTACTGGTATGATATGAAAACTTATCTGAATGAATTAAGCGATGAGGATAAAATGAGATCCAGAGATCCAAAAGAAGCATATAAAGAAGGTTTTTCGGAAGAATTTACTTATGCACACCGCTGTTCAAATCGTGCGACTAAATATCTGGAAGAGCATAAAGATGAGGACTTCTTCTTAAGTGTATCTTATGATGAGCCTCATGGACCTTCTCTCTGCCCAGAACCGTTTAATCACATGTATGATGGTTTTAAGTTTGACAGTTGTCCGAATTTCCAGGATGATCTATCTAAGAAACCATTAATGCAGCAGCTTTGGTCTGGCAAGAATTTACATGCGGCAGAAGATGAAATTAATCAGCCTTCTGATGGATTATCCTTATTCCTTGGATGTAATTCTTTTGTAGATTATGAGATTGGACGAGTATTGGATAAGATTAAAGAAGTAGTACCGGATGCGATGGTGATATTCACGTCTGATCATGGAGATATGTTAGGAGCACACAGGCTGTTCTCAAAGAACGCAGCGGCATACAAAGAAGTGGCAAATATCCCATTGATCATCAAAGGCGGAGTAAAGGGATGCGTAGTAGAAACGATGGCATCCCATATTGATATTGTTCCGACGATCATGGATTACTTTGCACTTCCAATTCCGAAATTACTGGAAGGAAAGAGCATGCTTCCGCAGATTTATGATCCATCCAAAGAAATCAATGATGTAGTATACACAGAATTTACTAGATATGAAATTGATCATGATGGATTTGGTGGTTTGCAGATTATGAGAGCAGTGATATCCAAACGTTATAAACTGGTCATTCATCTGTTGGACAGTGATGAATTCTATGATCTGGAGAAAGATCCATATGAGATGAATAACCTGATAAACGATGAAAATTATACAGAAGTCAGGAATGCAATGCATGATAAGCTGATTGCACATATGAACAACACAAGAGACCTGTACAGGGGGTATCAGTGGAGTATGCGGCCATGGCGAAAAGATTTTGTACCGAATTGGGAGAATGAAGGTTATACAAGACAGAGAGAGAATGAAGAGTATGAACCAAGACAGCTGGATTATGATACAGGACATCCAATGAAATCAGCAGTCAGAAAGAAATGTTAGAGGGAGAGGATACGATGGAGGAAAAGAAATATTTAAAATGGTATAACAAAGTGGGCTATGGTTCTGGAGATATTGCAGGTAATGTAGTGTTTGCATTCCTGTCATCATTTATCATGATTTATCTGACCAATACAGTAGGACTAAATGCTGGTGTGATCGGTTCGCTGATTGCTGCATCAAAAGTATTGGACGGTATTTCAGATGTTATTTTTGGTTCTATGATTGATAAAACACATACGAAAATGGGTAAGGCAAGACCTTGGATGCTCGGGGCATATTTGGGATGTGCAATCACGTTAGTCGCAGCATTTTCTGTACCCACTACCATGGGTAAAACATCACAGTATGTCTGGTTTTTTATTACATACTTACTGCTAAATGCAGGATTCTACACAGCAAATAATATTGCATATTCTACATTGACAGCCCTGATTACAAAGAATGGAAAAGAACGTGTACAGATGGGATCTATCCGTTTCATGTTCGCATTTGGTACAAGTTTTATCATTCAGACAGTTACCGTGGGTCTCGTTGAAAAACTTGGCGGCGGAGCTTATGGTTGGAGAACTATCGCAATCATCTATGCTATCATCGGTCTGATTTCCAATACAATTACTGTATTTTCTGTAAAAGAACTTCCAGAAGAAAAACGCAGTAATGGAGATACAGAAACAGTAGAAGAAAAATACAGCCTGATCGAATCTATCAAAATGTTGATTCACAATAAATATTACCTGGTAATTCTTGTAGTAGATATTCTTCGTCAGACTTATTCAGCAATCATTAACATGGGAATCTATTACATGACATATGTACTTGGAAAAGCAGAACTTTTGGGGACATTCTCTGGTGCCATTAACTTGGCATTGATCATTGGTCTTGCATTCCTGCCGGCTTTGGTTGCAAAATTCAAAGGATATTATAAACTAAACTTCTCTGGATATCTCATAGCAGCTGCAGGACGTGGAATTGTAATTGTTGCTGGTTATATGGGAAATGTTCCGCTTATGTTAGCAGGTACTGCAATCGGAGCAATTGGCATGGCTCCCTGGCAGGGCAACTTAAATGCATTAGTTGCTGAATGCTCTGAGCATACATTCCTGCAGTACGGTAAGAGAATCGATGGAACTATGTTTTCCTGCACATCTATGGGATTAAAAATTGGTAGTGGATTTGGAACAGCAATCGTTGGATGGCTTTTGGACTTCGGTGGATTTAATGGAAAACTGGCAGTTCAGTCACAGTCTTGCATCAATATGCTTCATTTTATGTATCTGTGGCTGCCAATGTTGATCAATATCCTGGTTGCTCTTCTATTAACACAGTTAAATGTAGAAAAGGCAAACGAAAAATTGAGATTGCAGAAGGCGATTGAGACAAAGTAAAAAAGGAAGAGGCGGTTCTTTAGAGACCGTTTCAAGTTTAAATGAAACTGAAAAAACATTTTTTGAGTTGTCCTTGCTTGTATTATAATGCAGTTTCCGGACATGTCAAGCAGGGCTGGTCAGACCAGCCCTGTCAGCCCGGCCGCTGCTTATAATCCTGCCAGCCTTTCTTCAAAAAATATCTCCAGCTGCGAATGGATCTGTCCCCAATCCTGACGATGGCCTCTCCATTTTTTCGTGATATCTATCATGACCAGATACAGCATTTTTAGCAGGCTTTCGTCGGAAGGAAATACGGTTTTGGATTTTGTGACCTTCCGGAGCTGGCGGTTAAATCCCTCGATAGCATTCGTAGTATAGATCAGACGATGGACCGCTTCCGGATATTTGAAATAGGTTGATAGATTCGCCCAGTTGTCTTTCCAGGATTTCGCTATTTTCGGATATTTTCCGCTCCATTTTTCATCAAAGCTGTCCAACTCCGCCAGTGCGATCTCTTCTGTTGGAGCTGCATATACACGTTTCAGATCAGCCATCAGAGGCTTGAGTTCTTTGTAGGAAACAAACTTTGTTGTATTCCGGATCTGATGGATGATGCACTGCTGAATCTCTGTCTCTGGAAATACCGCCTCAATTGCCTGAGGAAAGCCTGTCAGACCATCTACGCATGCAATCAGGATATCTTCTACACCACGTTTCTTTAGACCGTTCAAAATAGAAAGCCAGAATTTCGCACTTTTGTTTTGCCCAACATACATGCCGAGTACATCTTTATGTCCTTCCATATCGATCCCGATAGCGATATAAACCGCACGTTTTACAATCCGGCCTTCGTTGCGTACGTGGTAATGGATGGCATCCATGAAAACTACCGCGTAGATTTCTTCCAACGGTCTTTCCTGCCATTCTTTCACAAGGGGAAGGGTCTTATCAGTGATCCGGCTAATCGTACTGTCAGAAATTTCGATGTCATTCGTGGTCATTCCTTTGGCATACATGGAGATGATCTTTTCTTCCATGTCCTGAGTGACTGTATTCTGGTATTTTTTGACGATCTGTGGTTCAAATTCACCTTTCCGATCCCTGGGGATACCAATCTCCATATCGCCATAACTGGTATGCATGGTTTTCTGGGAGTGACCATTTCTGGAATTATCCGTATCTTTGTTCCGATAATCATACTTGGAATAGCCGAGTTCTTCGTCCATCTCCTGATCGAGAGCGCCCTCCAGGATGATAGACATCATATCCCGCATGATGGAATTAACGTCTGTTCCATCTTTGACCGTTACATTGTTCTCTTTCAGATAATTGCCCATCATTTCCCGAAGGGCTGCTTTTTGTGTAAGCGCCAAATATTCCTGCGGATTTTCTATTTTCCTGGTTTCCTCTATAATTGTAGATGAAAGATATTTAGACTATTTCACTACAATTACGGAGGATAGGTTATGACAACTACTCGCAAAGCCCGTGTTCCGATGGCGGAACAGATCCGGCTTATCAATGAATGCCGCCAAAGCGGCATGACAGATGCTGACTGGTGTCGTGAAAACGATATCGCAGTAAGCACTTTTTATAACTGGGTCAGCCGCTGCAGAAAAGCAGCAGCGGATCAGATCCCGGCACCGAATTATGGTCATTGTGGGATCGCGCATTCAAAACAGGATGTGGTTCCCATTGACATTGTTTCGGATCACCTTCCAGAACAGCATATAGCATCGCAGATGCACCAAACGAACCTTGACAATTCACATACGATTGAAGTGTCCATGAATAATGTAACAATCCGCATCAGCAATGATGCCGATCCTGCCCTGCTCACCAGGACACTCCGCCTGATCCGGGAGACCTCATGTTAGGTGATATCTCCGGCCTCGAAAAAATCTACATTGTCTGCGGCTATACCGATATGCGCAAATCGATCGATGGTCTCTGTGCCATTATCGAAGACCAGCTTAAGATGGATCCGACATCCAGTGCGCTCTTCCTGTTCTGTGGAAGAAGACGGGACAGGATCAAAGCTCTGTTCCATGAACCGGATGGTTTTGTCCTGGTCTATAAACGGTTGTCTATCCGGGGCGGGTATCAATGGCCAAGGAAGCAGTCGGAAGTCCGGAATCTTTCCTGGAGGGAGTTCGACTGGCTAATGTCAGGAATTGATATCGACCAGCCAAAAGCACTCAAAGCAGAGTAAAAAAGCATCTGGATCCTGGTAAAAATCCTGCACAGAAAAATGTCAGGTTTCCTTATAAATTCAGCGTTTTTCAGTACTTGTTTTCCTTTAGGAATGGCTGTGTTTCTGGTATAATAAAGGTGTTAAATTCAAGGAGAAAACGATGGCTTCCAGTGCAAAAGACATCCAGCTGCGAGAGCTGAAGGATACCATAACACAACTGAAAACAATGATCTCTGAGCAGACGGAATTGATCAGATCTCTCCGTCTTGTTATTGATGAAAAAACCAGCCATGAAAAAGCCCTTCAGGAACAGGTGGACTATCTTACCAAAAAGCTTTTCGGTTCTTCCAGCGAAAGAAGGACCGATGACATTCCGGGACAACAGCACCTTTTTGATGAAGCGGAAGTGGAACAAGATCTTTCCCTGTTGGAAGAAGAGACTGTGATCCGGGAGCATACCCGCAAGAAGAAATCAACCCATGAGGATCTTTTTAAAGGCCTGAAGGTTGAAAAAGTAGTCATTCCTCTTCCGGAAGAAGATCAGGTCTGCCCGGTCTGTGGTACGCAGATGGTTCTGATCGGTGAAGAGTATGTCCGCCGTGAGCTGGAATTCATTCCGGCAACATGTAAAGTGATCGAATACTACAGCCAGAGTTATGGATGTCCGTGCTGTAAGGAAGGATTGGGAGACACAGAAAAACCTGTGATCGTAAAGTCTCAGGTTCCGCAGGCCCTGGTAGGAAAAGGCCCAGCGACCGCATCCACCGTTGCATGGACGATGTATCAGAAATACGCCAATGGACTTCCCCTTTACCGTCAGGAGAAAGACTGGAGACAGTATGGTGCCCAGTTCAGCAGGACGACACTGGCCAACTGGATTATCTATTGCTCCAGGAATTACTTTCAGCCAATGTATGATTACTTCCACAGGGAACTGCTGAAGCGCAGTTTTGCAATGGCAGATGAGACTAGAGTCCAGGTATTGAAGGAAGAAGATCGCCGGGCACAGACGCAATCCTTCATGTGGCTGTTCCGCAGCGGCGAAGATGGTCTTTCCGCCATTATCTTATATGGCTATTCTCCAACCAGGAGTGGCAGCTATGCAAAGGAGTTTCTGGAAGGCTATCACGGATATCTGGAAACGGATGGTTACCAGGGCTACAACAGCCTGCCGGATATCAAACGATGTTCCTGTTGGGCACACATCCGCCGGTACTTTATCGACGCCGTTCCCAAAGGGAAACAGTATGATTACAGCCAGCCAGCAGTACAGGGAGTCCAGTACTGTAACCGCCTGTTTGCCATAGAAGATTCCATTAACAAAAAATATCCCGGTGATTATGAAAAACGTAAGCAGCTGCGTCTCGAGAAGGAAAAACCTGTTCTGGAGGCTTTCTGGTCGTGGATTGAGCAGCAAAAGCCAGTCCGAAATACCCGCATGGATAAAGCGGTGAATTATGTCCTTAACCGGCGGGAAACAGCGGAGACCTATCTGGAGGATGGTCGCTGTAGTTTCACAAACAATCTCAGCGAGAACGCGATCCGTCCGTTTGCAGTTGGCCGTAAAAACTGGCTGTTCAGTGATTCTGTAGAAGGAGCCAATGCCAGTGCTGTAGTCTATACAATGGTTGAAATGGCAAAGGCACACGCCCTGAACATTTACGAATATCTGAAATTTCTACTGGATCATCGTCCAACGAAGGAGATGACTGATGCTCAGCTCGCAGAGCTTGCACCCTGGAGTGAAAAACTCCAATCTATCAAAAATCGCATGTGAATTATAGTGAATTACTCCAACTCGCAAAGGGCTGGGGTAATTTTATATCTGACCGCATTATTATTTGGCGGTTACCTTTTTGTGGGGAATCTTTTTTCCTTGCCATAAAATAAACCTCCAAACTGGTAAATTTATCTTACATCAGTTTGAAGGTTTACACAAACTTTAGGATACTCCCGGACTTTATGCCCTTTTACACTCCCCAAATGTATCTAAATACAATAAAAGACCATCGACTATGCCGATGGTCTTATAAAAGGGCTTTTTCACAGCCCCTTTCATCATTGCTTTAATTGTAGACCCAGAAGATCCTTTAGTGCGTTCTGGATGTCTTCAGCAGTCTGGATATCATACTCCTCCAACAGCTGGTATTCCATACTCTGATTTAATTGCTCCATTCATTTCATTCCCATTTTTTTCTAAAAATAATTCCACTTTTCGTAATTTTGAAATGGTCAATCATAAAGAAAAATTTCGTAGAGCTCAATACTCCATGTTTATAGAATAACTCAAAAAATCATGATTTTCAAGGTATAATTTTCATTTTTGAGAGTTTTTTTCGGAAACAAGCCATTTTTTATGCCTTCAGAAAGGCGTTTTCGCTTTATTTCCTCCAAATAACCAGTACAGGAGAGTTTTAACGCCGTCAAAACTGCCGTCAAACTTGACAATCTGCAGAGAATTTTTATGTTAGACAGTGACAGGAACGTATTTCAAAGGAGGTTTTTTTCATGAGTAGAAAAGGAGAGAACATTTACAAAAGAAAAGATGGGAGGTGGGAAGCACGGTATTTGAAGAAGGATACTCTGGATGGCAGGCCCCATTACGGATATTGTTACGGAAAGTCTTACAGTGAAGCAAAAGAAAAAGTCACCAAAGCCAAGATGGGAGTTATTGAACGCAGGCCCGCAGTGGAAAAAGACGGGAAAAAAGTCTTTTCATACTATTGCGATGAATGGCTTTTATTAAAACGGAGCAAAGTAAAAAAATCTACTTTAGTAAAATATGAAAATATGCTGGAAAATCATATCAAGCCACAACTGGGGAGACAGTTGGCAGAAACTTTTTCAGAAGTCAAGATAGAAAGGTTCAGCCATGAATTGTTCCGCAAAAAGAAACTTGCTCCCAAAACAGTAAAAGATATCCTGGTGGTCCTCCATTCTGTGTTAGATTATGCTCAAAAACAGGATAGCTCCATCAAATCCCCAGACATCGTATATCCGAAGGAAAACATAAAAGAAATGCGGGTCTTGTCTTGTGAAGAACAGCAGCGCTTTAAAAACTATTTGCTGAATGATATGGATACCTGTAAATTTGGCGTGTTTTTGGCATTATATACCGGACTAAGGATTGGAGAGCTTTGCGCTCTGACCTGGCAGGATCTTTCACTCAAGGAACATACGCTCCGGGTAAGCAGGACGATGCAGCGTTTAAAACGGCTGGAAGATACACAGGGCAGAAAAACAGCGGTTGTGGTCGACCGTCCGAAAAGCGGAGCATCTGTACGGATCATCCCATTAAATCAGGATCTTGTAGCTCTTTGTAAAATATGGGAGACGCAAAATCCGGCGGCTTATATCCTGACCGGGGAGAAAGGTCGTTATATAGAGCCCCGGACTCTGCAATACCGTATGGCGCATTATACAAGAGAATGCGACCTCAGTGGAGTACATTTTCATACGCTGCGCCACAGCTTTGCGACACGCTGTGTAGAGGTTGGTTTTGAACTAAAAAGTCTGTCCGAGATCCTTGGCCATTCCAACCCACGAATCACGCTGGAGCGTTATGTCCATTCTTCTTTGAGACTCAAACGTGAAAATATGGAAAAGCTGAATGGGATATAAATCCATACGCCGTCAAAAAGAGCCGTCAAAGGATAGAAAAAGATAAGAAAATCCTGCAAAACAGTGTGTTTCTCGCAGAATATTGAGCTCTGTGAAAGAGTACAGGGAGATATATTAATATTATGATTCCCCAAAAAGTTAAAAAAATACTGACACAAAGGCTGTAAATAAAAGTGTGCGTCGTGTCGGGCTTTTTAGGTTCCCATAAGCGTATACAGGTAGGGAGGTTTAAGTATGAATCATCATAATCCATTGAGAAAACGAAGCGTTTTAAAAAGTTTTCTTTCAATTTGTATGACTGTGCTCATGCTCTGCAGTTTTCCTTCTTCTGCTTTTGCGGAGAGTGCGGATAATGGCGCAGCAGCTGCGGTGGGACAACAGCCTGTACCATCCGCCGCCTATAATCTTTATCCGGAGGAAGCGTTGTACAGCAGCCCGCCAAAAGCAGAGCAGACGGTGGAGCCGGCAACGGCACCGGAAGCAGAACCGCCGGTGGAGTCGGCACCGGAAACAGACAGTTTCGCCGGAACAGAGGAGTCTGAAGGTACGGAAGCAGCCGCTGAAGAGATGCCGGCTGAGGGAGAGGAACCTGACAACTCTGATGGGGCGGATGAAACGGGGATTTCTTCAAGAGCGATCAGCGGTCCGCAAGAAGTCCGGGTTGGAGAGACCATTTCATTAACAGGTTCGCGAGGCAACTTTCATCGGTGGTCTGCAGTTGGTGAAGGACAAGTCACCTTTTCCGCTACGAACAACCAGAGGGTCCAGATTACAGGTGCTGCTGCCGGAACGGTCACCATCAAGCATACCTATGGATCCAATACTGAAATTTATACAATACAGGTGACTGCGAATGATGGTAAGTATGCCTTGTATATGTATACTCTGATCCCGGGCAGGCAGGAAGGTTCTGATCCAGATCTGGATAAGGTCTGGAACGGAATGGGAGTCGGCAGTGTGAGAAATCTGAATCCACCGTCCTCTTATCAGATAGGAACGATCGTAGATGACGGATATGGAGGACAAGGCGCTGTCATTGAATATAACAGTGAGCAGTTTCCTTTTATCACGGTGGATGGAAAACCTTATTACTATGCACAGACAGCGGATCAGAAGTACCAGGAAGGTTATTATACGGTCAACTGGATGCGGGTGATCGTATCTGACGGCGCAAATGCCGGAGGGAATGATAAGAATCCGGTTATCAACAGCGGGATTACAACGTTCCATCTGGATGGCGTGGTAACCTTAAATGAAAAAGACCGCTATACAGTGAATTTTGCCCTGAAGGATGCAGGCGCGGCTGATTTTACGCTGGTAGATCCGGAAACCTACAGTAAACGTGTGGATGCCGGATTTGATGCAAAAAATCTTCAGCGTCCGGATGTGCGCGAGCCAGACACCTATCCGCAGACGAAATTGGTGGGTGGCGTAACGTACAGACTGGACTGCTGGTATAAAGATGAAGCCTGTACGCAGAAAGTAAGCTGGGATATAGAAACGATTGATCAGAATACTACATATTATGGAAAGTATGTACCTGCCGGCAAGAGCATTACCGTGGAAAAAGATGTTACCGGAGGCCTTGGGGACAGGGATAAAGCATTCGCATTTACTTATAGCTATACGGATGCAGGCGGAGACATACAGTTGGGCAGTTTCCAGTTAAAGGATGAGGCGGTCCATACCCTTGAAAACATCCCGATTGGCGTGGAATTGACACTGCAGGAGACAAATGCCGGAGGTTATACCACGACTGCAGAGTATGGGACTCAGACAGTCAATGCACCGGAAGGGAAAACAGAGGAAGTCAAGACCATAAAGGTCACGATCGATGGAAACACAGACTTGATTCTGGTGACCAACCATAAAGATGCAGAACCGGATATGGGGATATACCTGGGTTCCTCGCCGTTTCTTTTACTGTTTGCCGCTGTGATGGCCGTAGCAGTCGTGCTGGTCATCCGTAAATGCAGAAGGCGGTATCTTTAGATGACGGAGGACAGTGGCTGAAGTGAGAAAGAAGAAAGTGCAGAAAGATAATCCCAGGGCAGTAAGACAGGCAATGATGCCGGAGGGCAGGCAGGGAGCAGAGCCGCAGCCCGTGAATCTGGAGCATGAACGGCTGATGGAATGGCTACAGACCGTAAAGTTCAAAAAAACGGTGGTCGGCGGGATTGATGAAGTGCAGATGTGGAAGAAGTTAGAAGAGCTGGACCAGCTTTACGATGCCGCCATCCGTGCGGAACGCGCGAGGTATAATGCCCTGCTTGATACCTATAAAAAAACTTCTAACACTTTACTCCGCAAATATAAGCAGCAATTGGCAGAACTCATTTCCGAGAAGAATAAACAGAAGGCTGTGCCAGGAGGAAAGGAGCAGGGTGATGCATACCGAACTGACATCTGAATGCTCGCAGGTCATCCGGAAACGGCGGGAGCAGGCAGAAATAAGGAAAGGCTATGCCAGACTGGCAGGACAGGTTCTGGCAATAGCAGTGATCGGCTTTTTGCTGTTTACGCAGGTGTTTCTGGCCACCCAGGCTTCGGGGAATGATATGTTTCCGGCAGTGAAGGACGGAGACCTTCTGATTGGATTCCGTTTACAAAAAGAATTATCAAAAAATGATATCGTTATCTATGAGGCAGAAGGGCGGCAGAGAGTCGCCCGGATCCTTGGTAAAGAAAACGATGTGATCACATTAGATGACACAGGCTCGCTGCTTGTGAATGGGACTGTCCAGGGCAATGAGATCCTTTTCCCAACCTATGCAAAGGAGGGGATGGAGTATCCCTATACGGTTCCCAAGGGCTGCGTTTTTGTTTTAGGAGACTACCGGACGCAGGCTGAAGACAGCCGTGATCATGGCTGTGTGAAACTGGGGGATGTGAAAGCGAAAGTGATTACAATCCTCCGCAGACGGGCGCTATAAGCCTAAAGTGGTATATAGGCGGAAAACGCTTATATAGATTAAAAATTTTATATGGAGGTACTTTTTTATGAAAAGGACAAAAAAATTTTTTGCAGTTCTTCTTGCAACAGTGACAATGCTCTGTATGGGCACGACTGCTTTTGCAGCAGAAAGAGATGGTGAAAACACAGAACCAGCATACACAGATGCAGAAACTGTAACGATCACGAAAAAATACGTGGCTCTCAATGCGGAGACAAAATCACCAACAGAAACCTTCACATTGACCCAGCAGGGCGATGGTTTAGTAACAGATGGGGATGCCGAAAACGCTCCGGAACTTGGAACCATCACAGGAGCATTTTTTGCGGAAGGTGGTGCAACAACAGGTGGTGCAACCGCAGAAATCACTGTGAATCTTCCGGTGTATGAAAGAGTCGGTGTCTATACCTACACACTGAAAGAAACAGATAATAAGACTGCTGGTGTTACATACTACAGCAAAGATATCAAACTGGTTGTAACCGTTATCCAGGGAGAGGACGGAAAATTAAGGGTCGCCGGCGTACATACAGAAGATGAGGGCCAGGTGAAATCTGACGAGATTACCAACATTTATTCTGCTGGTACCTTAAAAGTGAGCAAAACAGTGACCGGTAACTTAGGTGATCGGGATAAATACTTTACCTTCCAGGTTGCCTTAACAGGCGAACAGGATAAAAATTATGCAGATTCTTATGCAGTTACAGGCGGTTCTTACAAAGAAAATCCGAAAACGGTAAAAGTTGGAAAACCTGCTGTTTTCCATCTGAAACATGGAGATACCATCAGTATTTCAAATCTGCCTTATGGAGTAACTTATACAGTGACAGAGACAGCAGCAGAAGGCTACACAACTGAAAAGACTGGTGATAGTGGAAGCATCAATAGTGCAGAAGCAACAGCAGCATTTACGAACACAAAAGAAGGCGATATCGATACCGGAATCAAACTGGACAGCCTTCCTTACATTTTAGTATTTGCCGGAGCACTGGCACTGGCAGTTATCATGGTGATCAGAAAGCGCAGGATCAGTGATTAATGAAAGCATGGTAAAGGCAGGGAGGGCTGCATGAAAGCCTCAAAAGTATTTTTGAAAACGGCAGATGTCATGATCCGTGCAGCGGTGATTTTTTTCCTGGTTATTGCGGGACTTTATTCCGGATATGCATTATGGGATAATGCGCAGATATATGCCGCCGTGGATGACGTACAGTCTGAACTGCTAAAGCTGAAACCAGATACTGCGGAAGATGGGGGTGCTTCTTTTGAGGAACTGCGTGCGGTCAATCCGGATGTGTGTGCATGGCTGACACTGGATCATACAAACATCGATCAACCGATCCTTCAGGGGAAAGATAATCTCAGCTATATTAATACGGATGTGTATGGGAACTTTGCAATGGCGGGGAGCATTTTCCTGGATTCCGGATGTGACAATGGGTTCCGGGAACCGTATGCCCTGCTGTACGGGCATCATATGGCGGACCATAAGATGTTTGGCGATCTGGATCTGTATGAAGACCGGGTGTTTTTTGACCAGAATACCACAGGGGAGCTTATCCTCCCGGACCGTACATACAAGCTGAAGATATTTGCCTGCCTGCGTGTGAAAGCATCGGAGGAAGCTATCTTTACGCCGCAGCGGTGGAAGACGGATAACAGTGGGCTGATCGAGTTTGTGGAAAAGAATGCCATGCATGTCCATACGGATACTATGGAACAGATCGGCTCCACAAAAGAGTTCTCACAGATCCTGGCGATGTCAACCTGCTCTTCGGAGTTTACCGAAGCGAGGACCGTCCTTTTGGCGGTTATGGCACCATATGGACCAGAAGTGTAAGGAGGAGATGAAAACGATGATCAGAAGATTTCCTGCGGTACTCATGCTTATAGTTCTGTGTCTGACAGTTTTTCCGGTTTCAGCTTTTGGAGCCGGAAATGCAGAAGTAAAGATACCTGTCAGTGTGGAACTGTCTGGTGAGATACCTGCGCAGGATGAAACCTATACGGTGAAACTATCGGCATTGGACCAGGCTCCTGTGCCAAAGGATGATACATTAAAGATTACGGGGGAGGGGGCATCCGCCTTTCCTGCTATTTCTTACAGCAGCCCAGGCATATATGGGTATAAGATCAGCCAGCAGGCCGGCAGCCATGGACGGGGACATTACGATGAAACCGTTTATTATGTAAGAGTGACTGTGACAAACGCGGAAGACGGCGGATTGGAAGCGGCAGTGGCAGCACATACGGATGCCGGGATGACAGGAGAAAAACGGGATATCGTATTTCAGAATACGTATGATGCGGTCCCCAAGCTGCCCAAACAGGATCCCCCCCGGAAACCAGCGGTGAAGCAGCCTGTAGATGCAGTCAGGACAGGAGACACCACGCACCTGTTCTTATTTGGCAGTCTGCTGGGGATCTCATGTTTGGGCATTTGTCTGGCAGCCGGTATAGATCACAGGAAACGGCGGAAAGAAAGGTTATAACTGGCGTAAACAAAAGGATATTTATGTTTGACCAGAAGCAGTGCTTTTAGGAGTGCTGCTTCTGGTCTTTCTAACAGAAAAAAGTACTTGGAGGTGGAAAGAAAGATGGATATTTTTTCCCTGAGAATAGACGAATATAAGAATGGCCAGCTGCGTGGAGAGGTCCAGCATTTTCCTTCGCAGAAAAAGATCGCGTATAACGGCCTGGTGGATGCGGTCTTAAAAATGGACCGTATACTGGATGGGAGCAGCTTTCTGTGGGTAGGACCTGAACCGCTGCGGCATTTCCAAAAGGAAAACAGAAAAAGTGTTTCGGCAGAGGCGGGGAACACAAAAACCAGGAGAACAGCTGGAAGATCCAGCAGTGAAAAATCCAGCTATTTGATCCACATTTATTATCGTAGAAACAGCAGCTGGCAGGGAGAAATCATTTGGTACAATGAGAAAAGGAAAGAAGATAAACAATATTTCCGCAGTGTTTTAGAGCTGCTGCACTTGATATGTTCCTCTTTTACAATAGAACAGTAAGAATGCCTACCAATTTGTCATAACGCGTGGCTCATTGAGTTATTCCGGAAATTCATTTGTGTTTGCAATACGCTTATCCACAATGCCCTGTTTCGTACCGGAATTACATGTGGATTATATTTCTCGGACTGGTCCGGTGTTACTGTGCTTTGTAGATATCTCCCTGGAGGATTGCCAACCCCTTTTGTAGGGATTCCATAAGAATACTTTTAAATTTAGGATAGCGGTATAGCATGACAGTGTTATACCGCTTTTTCCATATATATTGACTTCTTCGTGCATCAAATTCATTCTGACGAATCTGTGACTCTGTAAATGCATCTATGTATTTTTTATCTGTTATCATAACACCTTTTGAAGACGCAACCCAATTATGAATGATAGAACCCCTTTCTTTTCATGCAGCAGCTTAGAGTACGGTAGCTAAAGTTACAGGAAAAGGCTTTTGTGAATATGTATCTGGAAGGCAGGATTAGCAATGAGGCAAAACGTATCTGTGATGCCACTCCACGAACTGAATAGTCAGCCGGGTTTGGAAAGAAGACAAATCCATTTTAAAAATCCGAATATTAGGAAACCTATCCGGCATGGAGAAATGTTTGTGGCGGGGAACGGTACGGAAACAACCTCAACCGACGTAGCCACCGCTACGCCTCATTCGGACGCCTTGCACTCGAATATACACCCTGCGTTGATATAGCAGTAATTTATTATTCGTTGTACTAGGACACTATGATATGGATATTGTTTAGTTCATACTGTTTTACCTGATATTAATAATTTTCTAACAAATATATGCTAGATTGCCGAGCAGTACGGGAGTTATTATAGTTTACGGATATCCCAAGGAGCTGCTCTGTTACGTGAGTTCAAAGGCCGCCCAAATGAACTGAGGGAGTTTTTGGATTTACCTGTTTTAAAAACTTCAGGAAACACAGACCAGAAAAGAGTTATTCAATTCAGGCCTGTGCAGGAGGAGAAAGTTTATGTTCAAAATGTTGAATCCACGGCGGTTTTATCATGCGGTGGGAAGACGCAGATTTCTGGAATTTGTCCTGCTTGCGGTATTTGTCCTGTTTTTTTACGGTCCGCTGCTCAACATGCTGATGTTGGCTTTTGCCAATGAGTACAATGTGCCGCATGTCCTGCCAGAACAGTGGGGGACTGAATGGTGGGGGTATGTTTTTGGACAGGAGAGCCTGGTATCTTCTATGATTCAATCCTTTATTGTCGCCATTTCCACAACAATTATTTCTATGGTTTTCTGTATTCCGGCTGCATATTCCATTGCTAGGTTTAAGTATCGGGGACGGAAAATTTTTATGTTGTCATTCCTTTTGACCAATGCATTTCCGAAACTGGGAATCTATACTTCCATCGCAGTTTTGTTTTATAAATATGGTCTGATGGGTACGTATCCGGGCGTTATCATTATCCATATGATTAACTCCATGATGTTTATGGTATGGCTGCCTTCCAACGCGTTCCGCAACGTACACCGGCAGCAGGAAGAGGCTGCCCGTGATGTGGGAGCAGGCCCGATTCGTACTTTTTTTAAAGTAACCTTCCCCATGGCCATGCCGGGAATCGCAGTGGCGACGCTGTACACCTTCCTGGGGTCCATGGAAGAGGCACAGGGAACTATGTTGGTGGGGCTTGCCCGAATTCAGACCATGCCCGTGGCAATGTATGGAATTGTGCTTGACAGTTCCGCTGTTCAGATTGGTGCGGTGTTTGCAATTTTGCTGATTATCCCCTCTGCGGTGATGATTTTCCTCATGAGAAAATTCATTGGACCAGAGGCCATTGCAGGCGGATTTAAGATGAAATAAGAAAAGTTTTGGGAGGAAAGATATTCATGAGCAATATGATGACAGGCAGCAAAAAGGCCGCAGCGGCTGGTACTGCTGCAGAGAAGCGGAAAGTAAAATTGGAAATTAAAGATATGACCAAGCATTATGATAACGGAGACGGCGTTGAAAATATCAACTTGAAGATTTATGAGGGCGAGATCGTGACCTTTTTGGGTCCCTCCGGTTGTGGAAAGTCCACAATCCTCCGGACCATTGGGGGATTTCTGGATGTGACTTCCGGCGATATTCTCATTGATGGACAGTCCATCGTGAATCTGCCCCCAGAAAACCGTCCTACTGCCATGGTTTTCCAGAGCTATAACCTGTGGCCTCATATGACTGTTTACGAGAATCTGGCATTCGGTCTGAAGCTTCGCAAGATTCCGAAAAAAACTATGGACGAGGATATTAGAAAAATCCTGGCGCTGGTTTCTATGAGCGGAACCGAGAAAAAATATCCCGGACAGTTGTCTGGTGGTCAGCAGCAGCGTATTGCCATTGCTAGATCCCTGCTTCTGAAACCGGCCCTTTTGCTTCTGGACGAACCTTTCTCCGCACTTGATGCCAAAATCCGTCAGCAGATGCGCGAAGAACTGAAAAGAATCCAGAGTAGCCTGGGAATCACTGTAATCTTCGTAACTCACGACCAGGAAGAGGCAATGGCCATTTCTCACCGAATTGTAGTTATGAATAAAGGGAAGTTCGATCAGGTGGGAACACCGGATGAGATTTATGATCAGCCGGCAACTCTCCATGTGGCATCCTTTATCGGAGAGATGAACTTTATCAAGAAAGACAATTACACCATCGCGGTACGGCCGGAGGATCTGCTGGTGGATAACGAAAAGGGTGAAATTGAGGGAACAGTAAGTACTATTATGCTGATGGGCCATTATGTACTGATTATGGTTCAGGTGGGCAGTAATATAGTCAAATGCTATGTAAATCGTGAGATTGGTGATCAGCAGAAGGAAGGTAAGAAAGTGAAATTGACCGTCAGTAAGTCTACGCATTTTCCATTAAGCGCCTGATTTGCATAATATTTGAGTGGTACGGGAAACGGTATTTTTCCTCTGCGGAAGACTTATATCTATATATAAAAGAAAGGATGAAAGAGATGAAAAGACTGAAAGTAAAATCATTGCTGGCACTGACAATGGCCGGTGTGCTGGCAGCATGTATGGCAGGCTGCGGGGAATCCAGAAAATCAGGAGAGATTTCTGAGGCTTCTGCCGCCGGAGAGAAATCCACTGTAACTATCTGGGCAACGGGTTCTGATAATGTACGTCAGGTATACGAGGCGCTGATTGAGGATTTCAACAATAACTCCGATTATGCGGATCAGTATACTGCCAAATTGCAGTTTATGCTGAGCGGTACGGGGACTCAGTCTATGACCGATATGCTGGCTGCCGCTTATCAGGCAAAGCAGACAAATACGGATTATGACCTGGTAGATTTGGGAGGTGATGATCTTTCTGCTGTAATTGCCAGGATGGGAGAGGAAGCATTTGTAAAGCTGGATGATTCCAAGATTCCCAATGCGGAGAGAGTATCCGGAAAGAGCAGTGTAGCTACTGATTACGTACAGCCCTACAGAGGAACCACTGTAGTCCTGGCATATGATTCGGAGGTGGTGGAAACTCCGCCGGCAACCATGGATGAGCTGGTTAATTGGATGAAGGAAAATCCAGGCCGTTTCGCTTACAATGCACCTGGAACCGGTGGAGCAGGAGATTCTTTTGCACGTACCGTTGTATACAACTTATTGCCTGAAGAGGCTATAACTTCTGATGATCCCAGCTGGAAAGAACAGTGGGACAAGGGATTTCAGCTCCTGACAGACATGCATCCGTATATGTATACTTCAGGTGGGAGTATTGTATACCCTAACAAGAACCAGGGAGCATTGGATCTGCTGAATCAGGGTGAAATCGATATTTGTCCTATGTGGGCCGACATGGTGTTGTCCCAGAGAACAGAGGGAACTTTGAAAGACACTATCAAGATTTCTCAGATTGATCCTTCATTTACCGGTTCGCTCCAGTCTCTGGCAATACCTACGTTTGGATCCAATGAGGAAGGAGCTTATGTGTTCATAAATTATATGCTGACAGACGCTGCCCAGGAGATTTTGGTAAAAAAGATGGCGGCTATTCCTCTGGTAGATACAAGCAATCTGGATATGACCGGATTTGAGGATGTTATGAATCTGGATGTAAGCAGCTTCCGCATCATGTCCATCGGAGATTTGGGAACTGATTTCAATGCCCGCTGGGACAGCGAGATTGGAACACTGGGATAAGTCAGGAAAGGATTGAAACATGAGTAAAGATCTAAAAAAAAATTTGATGGCTTATGTGATGGTGCTTCCGGCATTCCTGGTGGTGATACTGACGGTGGCCTACCCGATTGTGACGGCCGTGAATCAAAGCTTTCACAACAGTGAGACAGGAGATTTTACCTTGGCCAATTACACCTATTTCTTTACGGACAAGGCTCAGAGAAATAACTTGCTGTATACCCTTTATATTGTGGCAGTGACAGTGGTGATTGCTATTGCGGTAGCTTATCTGCTGGCATTGTATCTGAGATTCATAAAATCAAGAATTTCCAAAACCATCGGTATGCTGTACCTTCTGCCACGCTTTGTGCCGTCCATGTGTGCTGTGTACGCCATGATTACTATTATCCGTGACAGTGGCCTGATTAACCGGATTGGACAGCTTCTCGGTGTGGATATCAATATGGGAATGATGTATCACGCTAGCGGAATTATCACCATGAATCTGTGGTTCAATATTCCATTTGCTGCTATGATGATCGCAGCGGGCCTTAGCGGAATCCCCGATTCCATTATCGAGGCAGCCAGCGATGTGGGTGCTGGCAAACTGAGAATTTTTTGGAACATGATCCTGCCCTTGTCTTTAAAGGATGTGGTGGTAGCAGCTACTTTTGTGTTCATGTCCAACGTGAGTTCCTTTACCACCCCTTACCTGATGGGAGGGAACGCACCGAAGATGCTGGGCATCTCCTTGTATGATCAGTTTAACAGATACATGGACTATAACCGGTCTGCGGCGTTGTCTGTGATCATGTTCCTAATCTGTTCAGTATCTGCTGCTGTATATATCTACTCAAATCTGAAAGAAAACGATTGGGAGAAGTAAATAAAGTGAAGAATGGAATAACATTGATTACAGCACATTCCGGTGCAGACGGAACCTGTGAAAACAGTATGGAATTTGTTTATTATGCACTGACCACCTCTGCGGATGTCCTGGAATTGGATGTGCGTAGGGACAAGGACCATAACCTGGTTATTGCTCATGATGAGACTGACGGCGGGGCAGTCAGTCTCCGGGATGTTTTTATGGTTATGAGAAAGCATACCGAAATGCGTATGAACTGCGATTTAAAAGAATATGGACTAGAACTGCCGGTATTGAGACTGGCAGAAGAGTGCGGGCTGTCCCCGGAACAGATACTGTATTCCGGAAGTGTTAGACCTCTGCGGATGGCGGAACCCTGCCCCTGGAGGGAGGTAGAGGTCTACTGGAATGTGGAAGAATGTATTCCGGACTTTTGCGGGGATACTGGTCCGGATCATCCGAAAGATATCAGCACGGAGAGTACAGCCGAAAAACTGGTAGCCGCCTGCCGGGTTTGCGGAATCAGCACTGTAAATATCTGCGAAAAATTTCTCAATGAAAGCTTTCTTTCCGTAATGGAGAAAAATGGGATCGGGATTTCCACTTGGACGGTCAATGAACCTGTCCGAATCCGCCAGCTGCTGGGAATAGGAATACGCAACATCACTACCCGAAATCTGAAAGAGGCCCTCATGCTGCGCCGGGAAGGAAAAGTGTTATGATTCTTCTCAGAGAGTGTTACCGGTGGAAACCGGAAGATTCAAAAACCAATGTGAGGTTTTCTTTTGAGTGTCCCGAGGAGGTTATATGCATTCGTATTCTTTTCAGTTTTGAACCAGACGCACTGACGGTACCGGAGGCCTGCCTCCCCATGATAGACAGGGCTGTCCGCCGATATTATGATGGAAGAGGTTTGGAGTATGATCAGATTTCTCCGGAAAGTATCGGCTCTCTGAAAAACTTAATTACGATTTCTCTGTCAAAAGACGGAAGTTATCTGGGAAATGCTCACCGCTGGCAGAAAAATCAAGTACATGAGATTACCAAGACGAAAGCTGCCCCCGGGTTTGTATGCCCACCCAGGGTGGCAGGAGAATGGGAGGGCATGATTCACCTGCATGCAGTTTGCACGTTGAAATGTGAAGGCAGACTGATTATAGAAGGGAGGGTGTCCGATGCGTTGGTATCCGGTTGAGCTTCACACGCATACCTGTCACAGCGACGGAACTTTTACCGTGGAGGAACTGGTGCAGGCTGCAAAGATGAAAGGCTACCGGGCGCTGGCCCTCACAGATCACAACACGGCCTCCGGTACACCCGAACTGATTGAAGTGGCCAGAGAGCAGGGAATCCTTCCGGTTCGCGGACTGGAGTGGACGACTTATTACGGCCATATGGTGGTACTGGAGGAGAACGGCTATACGGACTGGAGAGACGTAAAGCCGAATGAAATAGACGAGGCCATCCAATCGATTCATAAAAACGGCGGAATTGTGGGCATTGCCCATCCTTTTTCCTTGTCCGATCCGATTAATACCGGATATCACTGGGCATTTCAGATAAAGGATTGGTCTCTGCCCGATTATATAGAGGTATGGAGCCGGAATTATGCGCCCCGCCGTCTGCAGAGTCTGCGAGCTTTTGAACTCTGGGATAAGCTTCTGTCAGAAGGCTATCGAATCACTGCCATGACTGGACGGGACTGGCATAAAGATGACTGCTTTCCCTGCTGCTATACCTGGGTGGGAACGGAAGAAGAGTTGACGGTGAAAGCAGTTATGGATGCCGTCAGAGGTGGAAACATCTGCCTAACTGCAGGCCCTCTTCTGACTATGGAAGCGGTTACGGGAGGAAGAACGATCCCCTGCGGGGGAATTATTCCGGCGGGTGAAAAAGAACTGGAGCTGTATTTACAGATTCAGTCGGATGTATTACCTGGTGTCTGGGAAAAGAAGCAGGTTCGCGCCGGGGAGATTCGCCTGATTGCCGACGGAAATGAAGTGGATCGATTTCCGGCAGGTGTTTCCTGTATTCGTAGGGTAAGAGTACCGGAAAAATGGCTGCGTGCGGATTTATTCGGAAGCTATTACGGATTGGAAGACTGTAGGATTGCACTGACGAATCCCGTATATGTGGAGTAATGCAGCAAGCCAATAGAATAAATCCAAACGCGGTTCCATCCGATAAAGAAAAAACAGGGGACAGAAATACCTACTGAGACAAGATGTCATTAATGATACCTTGTCTCATACTTTCTATAAGTACTGTTAAATTCGGTTTAGGTGTTATTACAATTTGGCCATCCAGTTCGGACAAGTCACACGCTGTCCGTCGCAGTATTGAGTGAGAATAGGCTGTCTTACGCCCGGTCTTGAGAGATAGTCAGCGAACAATTCATCCACAACCTGGGAGATGCTGTCAAAGATATTCCTGCCGTTCATCCACTTGTGGTCAAAAGCAGTGGAGGAGGTGATAGTAAAATCATAGCCCTTGTTGCGGTACCATTCGGTATAGACACGGTTCAGGGTAAAGGACATGATCGCCAGCACATTGGCCCGGATGGTCTCCGTGGGCCATGTGGCGTAAATCTCACTGGAAGCCACGTTTTTGATGTAATCCCGGTAACGCACATAATAATTCTGGGCAGTGGGGTCTGTGGGGGCGCCGTCATGCACCACTATGAACTCCGGTATGACCACCCGGCTCAGAACGATCTCTCCGGATTCATCCATGGGTTTGATCTCATCCTCGGGTATCTTTTCCGGATATGTGCCGAACAGGGTATGTGCCGGAATGACAATACTCTGAAAGGTGTTTTCCGGCGTCTGAGCCTGAAGCCTTGCTGTCTGCAGCGCGGTGACTTCGGGCAGTATTTCCGCGCCGGAGATATCCACAGGTTCAAACCCCTCCGCTTCGATGTGGAAGGTGTATTCTGCGTAGGGCTGGTACTCAGAAGGCTCCATGCTGTACTCCAGGGGCGGTGCGGGAAGGAGGATTTTTTCTGTCAGCCCGTTGGCATCCGTTTTCAGCTCATCAATGACAGAAGAAGGGTCTCCTGTATAGGAGATATCTATTGTGGCGTTTTCAATAGGAGTATTCCTGATGGCGGAGAGCACGGAAATCCTCAGCCCCCCTTCATCCGGGTGGTCCGTCTGCATGGCTCTAATGGGAAAATAATTCATAGGTAAAACCTCATGGCAGTTCGTTGGTTTAGGATATGCAGGCAAATGAAAAATGTGACAGAATGATTGACAGAAACCTTTCTTTGTGCTAGAGTGTGATTCGATATAAAGATTTACGGACTGGAGGGCAGATCATCATGAAAAAGATGCAGAGTGTTTGTTATATGGTTGCATTCTTTCTTTGTGTTCTGTGCCTCTTTTTTGTTTTCTCACAGAGACAGGACAGCAGAGGCGCGGAGGGCGGACCTAGAGACATCACCGGTCAGACAGCCATCACCCGGGCCGGTCATGGGGAATACCCGGACTGCTTTCAAAAAGAAGAAACGTTTTCACGCCCCAATCTCGGAGAGAATAAGGGAGAAGAGGATCATTTCCTCAGGCTTCTTCCTTTGTTTTTGGTACTATTTTCCTGTGCCCTTGTTTTTCTGTTTTCCGGAGAGACAAAGGCTTCTCTTTATGCCTTTTTCAGGCTCAGCTTTCTGCTGAACGATCCCCCTTTAAAACGGATATTTATTGTCCAGTACAAGGACGGAAAGAAGAGACTTCCCCTTTTTATCTGATTTATAAAAAATGAAAAGTAGCGTTTCAGCGGCTCTATGGGTACGGAAGCGTTACGATCAGAACAGAAAGCAGGGAAATCATGAAAAATAAAAAAACACATATTTGGATAGCACTGGGAATCATTGCTGTCTTTCTTTTCATTGCCTTTTTTGGCTGTGGAAGTGATATAAAAGGAATCCGGGATATGCGGTTCGGCATTGACATCAAGGGCGGCGTGGAGGCTGTTTTTGAGCCGGTGGGAATCACAAAAAAGCCCACACCCCAGGAACTGGAAGCTGCCAGAAATATCATGGAAGGACGGCTGGATGCCAAAAATATCCTGGACCGGGAAGTGACTGTGGAGAAGCAGGAGGGCAGGATACTTGTCAGGTTCCCCTGGAAATCCGATGAAAAAGACTTTGATCCCCAGCAGGCCATAGCGGAACTGGGAGAGACGGCAAAACTGACCTTCCGGGATGAAAACAACAAGGTGCTGGTGGAAGGACAGGATGTTTCCAGCAGCTCTGTGGTACAGAGCAGGGATACAAGGGCATATGAGGTAGAGCTTCATTTTAACAAAAACGGCACGGAGAAGTTCGCCAAAGCTACGCAGGATAATCTTGGAAAGAATATAGGGATCTATATGGATGACACTCTGATCTCAAATCCTGTGGTACAGCAGAAAATAGAAGGGGGAGAGGCAGTCATAAACGGCATGGCATCCAGGGATGAGGCACAGGCGCTCTCTGATAAGATCAATGCAGGCGCCCTTCCGTTTTCCATGAAGACCAGCAATTACAATACCATCAGCCCCACACTGGGAGGCCGGGCCTTAACATCCATGGTGGCTGCCGCGGTGACGGCTATGGTTTTGGTGTGCCTGTTTATGAGCTTTTACTATAGACTGCCCGGGATACTGAGCTGCATCACGCTGCTGTTTCAGATGTCCTTGCAGGTGCTGGCCATATCGGTTCCTCAGTATACCATTACACTGCCGGGAATCGCGGGGCTGATTCTCTCAGCAGGTATGGCGGTAGATGCCAATATCATCATAAGTGAGCGTATCAGTGAGGAGCTGATGCATGGCTTATCGGTAAAGGCAGCAGTCAAAAAGGGATATCAGCGGGCTTTCTCCTCTGTGCTGGACGGCAATCTCACCACAGCGGCTGTGGCTGTTATACTTATGATATTCGGTTCGGGAACGATGCTGAGCTTTGGCTATACCCTGCTTACCGGAGTTGTGATCAACCTGTTTGCGGGCGTATGGATGTCCAGGACTATGCTCACCTCTGTGGTGCAGTATGAATTTTTTAAACGTCCATCCATGTTCCGCAGGAAAAAGGAGAAAAAGATCCTGGATTTTTCAGGAAAGCGGAAATGGATCTTTTTATTTACAGCCTGTGTGCTCCTTACAGGAACCATACTTAGCTCGGTAAACGGTATGAAGCTGGATACACAGTTCACAGGAGGTGTGATCCTGAAATATACGTGTTCGGGGAAGGCCGATACAGAAAAGCTGAGAGAGGATGTGGAGGCAGTGCTGGACCGGCCTGCCAATATCCAGATCACAGAGGACCCGGCAAGCAGGCAGCAGAAACTGGCGGTGACTTTGGCCGGCAACAAGGGGATTTCACCAGAGGAGCAGCAGGAAGTGACAAAAGCACTGAACGGGGAGGAGGGACAGGAATACAAGCTGTCGGAGACTTACGCGGTGGAGCCTTATATTGGGGCAAAGGCATTGAAAAATTCCATCATTGCCATTGTACTTTCCGCCCTGTTTATTGTCATATATATAAGGATACGGTTTTCCGCTATGTCCGGGCTTGCAGCGGGTATCACAGCAGTTGCGGCACTTCTGCACGACATTCTCATTGTGGTGTTTGTGTTCGGCGTGTGCAGGATTCCGGTGAACGATGCCTTTGTGGCAGTGACGCTGACCATTATCGGCTATTCCATCAATGACACCATCGTTTTGTACGACAGGATCAGGGAGAACCGGAAGAACAGTAAAAAAGGAGAGACGCTGGCAAAGCTGGTGGACAGAAGCATCACAGAAACTCTGGGGCGTTCTGTCAATACGGCATTTACGGTTGTGGCGTGCGTGTTCATTATTTTTCTGTTCTCCGTATTTTACCATATAGAATCCATTCAGGTATTTTCCCTTCCGCTTTTGGCGGGGATGATCAGCGGATGCTACTCCTCTGTATGCATTGCAGGCCCTCTCTGGGTGTGCTGGGAAGAGCATAAGCAGAAAAAGAAGAAATAAAGGAAAAGGGTGTTTGAGATGAAGGAAACACAGAGAGAGACAGGAATACCTTTCAGTGCAGGTGCGGTCCTGATTTCTGTGGGAGTGGTTTACGGGGATATCGGAACCTCTCCCATGTATGTTATGAAATCCATTATAGCAGGAAACGGGGGAATGGCCGGGATGGGAGAGAACGTCATATACGGAGCGCTCTCCCTGGTCATATGGACCATTATCCTGCTGACAACAGTCAAATACGTACTGATCGCCATGCAGGCGGATAACCATAATGAGGGCGGCATTTTTGCCCTGTTCAGTCTGGTGAAAAAATGTGGAAAATGGCTGGTCTTTCCCGCTATGATAGGAGGAGCCGCGCTGCTGGCGGACGGTATTTTAACACCGGCGGTGACAGTCACAACAGCCATTGAAGGCCTCAGGAGCATTCCGTGGGTCTACGCAGTGCTGGGAAAGGATCAGGATAAGATCGTGGTCATAACCCTGGTGATCATCGCTGTGCTTTTTTTGGTGCAGAAAGCGGGAACCAGCTCCATTGGAAAAGCGTTTGGGCCGGTCATGACCCTGTGGTTTCTGTTCCTGGCAGCAGCCGGGTGCTTTCATATCATGGGAAATCCGGGGATCATCCGGGCGCTGAATCCATTGTGGGCCTTGAAGATCCTGGTAAGCCCTGATAACCGTATGGGATTCATGATCCTTGGAAGCGTGTTTTTAGCCACCACAGGGGCAGAGGCACTGTATTCGGATATGGGGCATGTGGGCAGGCAGAACATCTATGCCAGCTGGCCTTTTGTGAAGGTGTGCCTGATCCTGAACTATCTTGGACAGGGAGCCTGGATGCTCTCAAACCGCACTGGTGAAAGCCTGGAGGCAATACCGGATATGAATCCGTTTTTTGAAATGCTGCCTGAGGAGATACGGCCTGTGGGGGTGATGCTGGGAACGGCTGCTGCGATCATCGCGTCCCAGGCTCTGGTCACAGGTTCCTTCACTCTTGTTTCTGAGGCCAGCAGGCTGGATCTGATGCCTCATATGCAAATCGTGTACCCATCCATGATCAAGGGGCAGATATTTATCCCATTGGTGAATCTGGTACTGTGGGTCTCCTGTTCTCTGCTGGTGCTCTATTTCAGGACCAGTGCCCATATGGAAGCAGCATACGGTCTTGCGATCACACTTACCATGCTGATGACCACCCTGTTATTGTTTGTTTACCTGAACAGGATCAGGAAAAAGTCTTGGTCTTCCTGGCTGTTTCTGCTGTTTTTCGGAGGACTGGAGGGAACCTTTTTCCTTTCCAGCCTGAGCAAATTTCAAAGGGGCGGCTATGTGGCCTTGTTTATCGCTGCTGTGCTCTTTGGAATTATGGTAGTGTGGTACAGAGGAACCGCCATAGAGAATTCTCAGGCGGTTTATCTGAAAGTCCGGGATTTTGTGGGACAGTTGGGCAGGCTGAAAGAGGATACCAGTATACCGATCCAGACGGATAATCTGGTTTATATCACAAAAGAAACACGGGTTGAGGAATTGGACCGGGATATTCTGTATTCTGTTCTGGACCGTCCAAAGCGCGCCAAAGCTTACTGGTTCATCAATATACAGGTCACAGACCAGCCCTATACCAGAGAGTATACGGTGGAGAATTTCGGAACGGATCATATATTCAAAATCCAGCTCCGTCTGGGGTTTAAAGTGGACCAGAGGATCAATGTGTATTTGAGGCAGATCGTGGAGGAGTTGATCGACAGCAATGAACTTCCCTCCCAGGAACCGAAATATTCCATCTATAAGGACGGTGAGGTGGGCAGCTTCCAGTTCTGCCTGATCCGGAAACTGCTCATACCGGAAAGTGATATCTCTCCTGCAGGGCGCGCTGCTGTCTCATTGAAATATGCCATACGCCGAGTGGCCGGCTCCTCTGCCAGATGGTATGGCCTGGAAAATTCTGCCTTGATCCTGGAATATGTTCCGCTTTTCATTAAGATGAAAAATCTGCGTCCCCTCAGGCGGATCTGATTGTTAAAATATGAATAAGTAAATGCAAAATAAAAGTTTATATTAAAACTATAAAAATAGTCATAAATAAGATATGGATACGCACTGACATTTCCTGCAAAATAGTAAAAAAGACTAACTATTAAAGAAAGTCAATAAATAGTTTCAAAAACAGAGATGTTTTGAGTATAGTGGCGATGACTTATTCATCGCAATCAGTACCTTGAAAATTGCATGACAAATAGAGCATCGAGTATGATGCTCTGACAAGAAGATATGATGTTGGAAGAATTAGATTGCTTTTTGGTATTGCTGTCCAGTGCGTTCGAGATGATAAATTAGCCGAACTAGTTTCTTGGTCGCGTGAGACATTGCAACATAGTAATGCTTGCCTTCAGCTCGTTTCTTGGCAAGATAAGCCTTGTAGGTTGGATCCCATAGACAAACATATGCGGTTGCATTAAACAGAGCATATCTAAGGTATCTAGAACCACGTTTTTCCATTCTGGCATAACAGTTATCTAACTGGCCGGATTGATAGGTAGAAGGCGACATTCCTGCATAAGCAAGGATCTTATCTGGAGAGTCGAATTGGCTAAAGTCACCTATTTCAGCAATAATCATGGCACCCATTCGATAGCTGATTCCAGGAATGCTAAGGATTGGAGAATTGATTTCATCCATGATGACTTTAATCTCGTTTTCAATCTCTTCGATTTCAGAATCTAGCTCTCTAATGAGCTTAATGGTGTGCTTTAATTCAAGCGATTTAGCTGGCATATTTGAACCGATAGAGGTTCTTGCAGCCTCTCTAAAAGCGATAGAGGTTTCTTTTGTGTAGTGGCCTTTAGATGCGGTTTCAAGAAGATTTGAAAGTCTTGTGAGATGTGCATTAGCTACCTGTTTTGCACCAGGAAATTCGTAGAGTAACTCATAAACAGAATTCTGATGAAGTGTTGGAACAAGCTTTTCTAACTCAGGGAAAAGGATACATACAAGACGGGATATAGATGTTTTAAGCTTCGCGCGTTCTTTAACTTTATCAAAACGATAGCGAGTAAGTGACTTAAGCTCTTCGTTGTGATACGATGTGTCTGAGTAGGACTTTAAGTTCACGTCAGACATTAGCATAGAAGCAATTGTATGGGCATCAACTTTATCCGTTTTCGTCTGTCTAAGGCTTAGACTTTTTCTGTACAGATTAGTATGTAACGGGTTGATAACAAAGGTGGCCAGACCTTTATCAAGCAGATATCCGAGAAGATTGTAACTATAGTGTCCAGTGGCTTCTAGGCCTACTTTTACTTTAGAAGCATCTTCCATAACGGATTCTATTTTCTGATAAAGCTCGTCGAACCCATCGAGATTGTTTTTGATGGTAAAAGCCTTGAAAAGGACTTCGCCATCAGAGTTTGTGATAAAGCAATCATGCTTATCTTTTGCGACATCAATTCCTACGTAAATCATATAGGACCTCCTGATATAAAGTATTGATACTGTCTTAAGATCCACAGGGCTCCTTGCAATCGTAACCTACTTCTTGATAAACCGTCATGCGGTAACTAACTGATTAACAAATAAACAAAGAGACTGTGGTTGGAGCCTTTTTTAAACCATCAAGTGGTAGGAGGTGATAACCAATCCACAGTATCTTAAAATAGCATAGTCAAACCTGTAGAAAAGGTAAAGAAAGACTATGACTTTATATAATAGTAGGAGGAAATGACATGAGCGAAAATATCAATGCACAATTAATGGAGCTGGGGCTTAACATAGCCTATTACAGAAAACTGAAAGGGATGACACAGGCACAGCTCGCGCAGGAAGTTGGTATCAGCAGGACACATATCAGCAATATTGAAGCACCTAAGATGGCCACACAAATTTCAGTGGAAACACTGCTGAAAGTGGCTGATGTACTGGACATTAAGACATGGAAACTGTTCGCATTCCGCAGCGATATCAATATATTATAAAGGGATGAGAAAAATACTGATATTTGTTGTTGAAAAATACCATTGGAAGCGCTAAAATAGGAATCAGATAAGAGACAGAAAGGACAAAGAATTTATGAAACGTTCAGAAATCAATGCAGCGCTGAAAGAGATGGAGGAGATGGTCAACAAGTGCTGTTTCAAGCTTCCGCCATTCTGCAATTTTACACCACAAGACTGGAAGGAAAAAGGCGGCGAGTACGACGAGATCCGTGATAATATGCTGGGCTGGGACATCACAGATTACGGCCTGGGCAGGTTTGATGAGGTGGGATTTTCCCTCATTACCCTTAGAAACGGCAACCTGAAAATGGACAAGTATACAAAGACCTATGCAGAAAAGCTGCTGTACATAAAAGAGGGACAGATGGCCCCTATGCACTTCCACTGGAACAAGATGGAAGATATTATCAACAGAGGAGGCGGCAATGTTCTGATCCGTGTATATAACTCCACAGAGGACGGCCAGTTTGCTGACACGGATGTGACGGTAAACTGTGACGGCAGGGAATTCACAGTACCTGCGGGAACCCAGGTTAAGCTGCAGCCCGGTGAGAGTATTACGGTCTATCCGTACATGTACCATGATTTTGAACTGGAGCCAGGCACAGGCCCGGTACTTTTAGGTGAAGTTTCTATGTGCAATGACGATGAAAATGATAACCGTTTTTATGAGCCTATCGGAAGATTTCCTGAGATAGAGGAAGACGAGGCACCATACCGTCTGCTCTGTACAGAATATCCGAAGGCAGAATAAAGCTCGAGGAGAATTGAGACAAAGAGCTGTCAGGCCGGAGAGAGGAATTCTTTCCGGCTGGACAGCTTTTGTTTGTGAAACCTTTACTATGTTACTGCCGGCGCCCGGGGAAGTGCCGGTGAGAAAAAACGGAGGATTTTTACATATGGCAAAATACATAATGGCCTTGGACGCAGGAACAACAAGCAACCGATGTATTCTTTTTAACGAGAAGGGCGAGATGGTGAGTGTGGCCCAGAAGGAATTTACACAGTATTTTCCCAAGCCGGGATGGGTGGAGCACGATGCCAGTGAAATCTGGTCCACACAGCTTGGCGTGGCTGTGGAGGCTATGCAGAAGGTAGGCGTGGAGGCAAAGGATATTGCGGGGATCGGCATCACGAACCAGAGGGAGACAGCCATCGTCTGGGATAAAAATACAGGGGAGCCGGTATATCATGCCATTGTGTGGCAGTGCAGGCGGACCTCAGAGTATTGTGACTCCCTGAAAGAGAAGGGGCTTACTGAGGTGTTCAGAGCCAAGACAGGGCTGATCATCGACGCCTATTTTTCAGGTACCAAGGTGAAGTGGATCCTGGATCATGTGGAAGGGGCCAGAGAGCGCGCCGAGAGAGGAGAACTGCTTTTCGGAACCGTGGAGACCTGGCTTATATGGAAGATGACCAAAGGTGCGGTCCATGTGACGGATTATTCCAACGCATCCAGAACACTTCTCTATAATATAAACAAGCTGGAGTGGGATGAGGAGATATTAAAAGAGCTGGGGATCCCCAGATGCATGCTGCCTGAGGTGAAGCCTTCAAGCTGCGTCTACGGCATGGCAGACGCAAGCTTTTTCGGCGGAGAGATTCCCATTGCAGGGGCTGCCGGGGATCAGCAGTCCGCTCTGTTCGGACAGACCTGTTTTTCAGAGGGAGAGGCAAAAAATACATATGGCACAGGCTGTTTTCTGCTTATGAATACAGGGGAGAAGCCTGTATTTTCAAAAAACGGGCTTGTGACCACCATAGCCTGGGGACTGGACGGCAAGGTGAACTATGCGCTGGAGGGTTCCGTGTTCGTGGCGGGAGCAGCGATCCAGTGGCTTCGGGATGAACTTCGCATAATCGACAGCGCGGAGGATTCCGAATATATGGCAAAAAAGGTGAAGGACACTCACGGCTGTTATGTGGTGCCTGCGTTTACAGGACTGGGGGCACCCTATTGGGATCAGTATGCAAGAGGGATCATTGTGGGACTTACAAGAGGGGTGAACAAATATCATATCATCCGTGCTACCCTGGAATCTCTGGCCTATCAGGTGCATGATGTGGTGAGGGCTATGGAGGCAGATTCCGGGATACCTCTTGCTTCCCTGAAGGTGGACGGCGGTGCCAGTGCCAATAATTTCCTTATGCAGACACAGGCTGATATGGTGCAGGTTCCGGTAAAGAGGCCGCAGTGTGTGGAGACCACTGCCATGGGCGCTGCGTATTTGGCAGGGCTGGCTGTGGGTTATTGGAAGGACAAGAATGAGATCGTGAAAAACTGGGAGATCGAGAGAACCTTCCATCCGGTTATCTCTATGGAAGAACGGGATAAGAAAATGAAGGGCTGGGAGCGAGCCGTGAAATGTTCTTATGGATGGGCAAAAGAAGAAGAGTAATTTAGTTGGCAGTGCCGGCAGAGTAAACAGGCAGAAGTCCCCGGATAACGGGGATTTTTGCTGTGAATGAAAATGGAAAGGAAATGTGGTATGAATAGAGAAATGATGAGGAAAACAGGCAGTATGCAGCAGATGGCATATGTGAGAAAGGTGACCTTTGAAGAAGGGGCAGCAGCGGGGCTTAGGGCTTATGAGGTGAAGGCAGGGGAACTGGCTTTTACGGTGGCTGCTGACAAATGCCTGGATATTGTGGAAATGTCATATAAGGGGATAAACCTGAATTTTCTCAGTAAACCGGGTCTTATGAACGGGCAGCGGTTTGACAGCAGCGGGTTTGAGGCTCAGAAGAGTATTATGGGAGGTATGTTTTTTACCTGCGGTACCAGCAATGTAGGCAGGCCGGATCTGACACCGGACGCACCTCTTCCCATGCATGGATATCTGCGGTCAACGCCGGCGCAGCATGTGTGTGCGGATGCTTTTTGGGATGGGGATGTGTACCACATAGTGATCTCCGGGGAAATGCGTCAGGCGGCCTTGTTTGGAGAGAATATTGTGCTGAGAAGGACTATTTCGGCAGAGCTTGGAAGCAGTGAGGTTAAAATACATGATGAGTTTGTAAATGAGGGATTCGGGGAGGAACCCTTTATGCTGCTCTACCACTGCAATGTGGGATATCCTCTGCTGGATGAGGGAAGTGTGATCGAAGTACCGGCACTGGAAACTGTGCTGAAAGGGGAGAGAGAAAAGACAAGGCTTCCCTGGAACTGTGTGGAAGCGCCGGAGGATCTGGTCCCGGAACAGGTGTTTTACCACAAAATACGGTTTGACGAGAACGGCAGGGCATGTGTTAAAGTGAAAAATCCAAAACTGGGAATGGGAATCTGTGTGGAATTTCCAGAGGAAGAGCTGCCGAATTTTACACAGTGGAAGTCCATGGCTTCAGGGGATTATGTTATAGGGCTTGAACCCTGCAACTGCCATGTGGACGGACAGAAATGGGAAGAGGAGAACGGGACCCTTCGCAGAATCAGAGCGGGGGAGAAAAAGACCGTGGAGCTGGTGATCCGGGTGGAGTGAATCAGGTGAAAAAGGAGGATATTTGTGTCATGATAAATGGGGATGAGAAGGAAGCCGGGGAGCGTCAAGTATTAAAGGAGAAGGGGAGTATAGCTGAAAGGGACAGGATGTTTGGAGAATGCCATGCACATATTTTTATGGATGGAGTGAATTACAGACATGCTGTAGAGCGGCATTTGAACGGCGTGGATGATCGCGTGATCCGGTGTCACTTTAAGAGGTATCAGGAGAAGGGCATCACCTTTGTAAGAGACGGGGGAGATGCTCTGGGAGTCTCCAAGAGGGCCAAGGAGATTGCCGGGGAGTATGGAATTGATTACAGGACGCCGATTTTCGCAATTCACCGAAAGGGGTGTTATGGGGGGATCGTGGGGATGGCGTATGAAAATTTAAAGGAATACGCAGATCTGGTAAAAGAAGTGAAAGCCCATAAGGGAGACTTTATTAAGATCATGACAACAGGTATCATGGATTTTGATACAGATGGAAGGATCACAGGGGAACCGCTGCCGTATGGGGAAGTAAAAGAGATGGTGCATATTGCACATGAAGAGGGATTTGCTGTCATGTGCCATACCAATGGTGCCGGTCCTGTGGCGGACTTGGTGAGAGCGGGAGCAGACAGTGTGGAGCATGGGAATTATGTGACAGAGGAGACACTTCAGATGATGGCGGAATCTGATATTGTCTGGGTACCCACCATCACTGTGGTGCCGAATATGTTTGGCTGCGGCAGATTTTCAGATGAACTGCTGCATGAGATTTATGAGAAGGGGAAGAGGAACATCAGGAGGGCATTAGAGCTTGGAGTGCACATGGCTTTGGGCAGTGACGCGGGAGCTTATCTGGTTCCCCATGGCCAGGGACTGCTGGATGAATGGAGATGTTTTCAGGAATGTGCGGAGGATGAAACTGTCTTAAAAGCACGTATTTTTGAGGGAGAGGAAAAAATTAGAAAAAAATTCAGATTTTTTTAGGAAAAGGTATTGACGAATACAAAATTTGGTGATATACTTTCACTTGTCGTTCGGAAGTGATAACAAAGAGCGACAGAGAAAAGCGGGAGTGCTGGAACTGGCAGACAGGCTAGACTAAGGATCTAGTGGTCGCAAGATCGTGTGGGTTCAAGTCCCATCTCCCGCATTAGAGACGCCCTGTATCTGAGAAGATACAGGGCTTTTTTCTGCCCTGAAATAAAAGGCTGTTAATGTGGAAGACTGCGGTATTCGGAAGGGGTATACCCTTTATGCTTCTTGAAGGTAATGCAGAAGCTGTTTTCACTTTGAAACCCACAGGCAAAGCCGATGTCTTTTACAGTGCGGTCTGTGGTCTTTAGATAATAGACTGCCTGTTGGAGACGTATGGAGATCAGATAGCTGTGCGGCGTCATACCTGTTTCTTTTTTAAAGCACCGGATGAAGTAAGACAGGTTCAGGGACACATGATCCGCAAGCTCTTCCATGGTCAGGTTGGAGGAGAACCTTTGCTGCATATAGGATATGGCACGTTCACTCACTGTACTGGCATGCTCACTCACCGCATTGTCTGATGAGGTGAAAAGAGTATAGTCCGGCATTTCAAGGAGAAAAGAGAGCAGGTCCGTGATATATTTGGAGAGCCAGATTTCATTATAGGGGACATGCATGGCAAAAATGTCCAGCATGTGCTGCAGAGGTCTCAGAGCCTGCATGGTCTGGCTTTTGGGGAGCTGAAAGACATATCCGTTCTGCTTTATGATCCATTGGTAATAGCTTCCTGCGGAAATGCCGTCAAAATGGATCCACTGGATCTCCCAGGAGGAATCTGTCCCATAGGTATGGGGCTGATAACAGTCGATACAGCAGAACTCATCTTCATTCAGATGAAAATGCTTTCCGGCATAAGTCAGATAACCGGAACCGGACCGGACATAGAGCAGCAGAAAGCTGTCATAGCTGGAACGCTCTACGTGGTAGGTGCGGTCACAAAAAAAATGTCCCAGACAGATAGGATATAAGAATTCCCGGCGGATCAACGCTGTTGGGGTACAGAAATAGATCTGTGATCCTGGTAAAGGGGTTGAAGCAGATGTTTCCATAGGTTTAGCCTCCTGACTCTTTTTACACCTTCTAAGATATAGATTTTTTTTTCAGGAGTCAATGGGAATCGGCAGTATATAGTCAATTTTTTTATATATAATGTCAATTCACTGTAATGAAAAACCTTTTAGTATGGGTTATGATATAGAAAATTGACAAGTGTTCTAAAGTCAATAACAGAGTGTAAAAGAGAGAACAGGGAGTAAAGGAGAATACTTATGGAATACGGTATAAGCAGCGCGGATAAGCAGATATTACGTGAGGTGGCTAAAAAACATAAGGAACTTGCAGCGCAGGAGAGAAATGCAGTCCTGAAAGAAAGGTGGTACAGACACAATGCCCTTCAGGGGGAAATTCCCATGGTGGTGCTGGAGTCATGGGGATTCAACAATGAGGTCATCACCCCCAGACTGAAATGCACCGGGGATTTTGCGAGAAAAGTGGAGTTTGATCTGTATCAGGATTTTGTGGGTCAGGAACTTTTTGATGATGACAGAGTGACGCCGGACTGCTTTGAGATGAATTATGATACTGAGTTCAAGTTGTACGGATTGGACATGAAGAAAGAGTTTGCCACAGGAAAAGAGGAGGAGGATAGTGCAGGCATCAGTGTACGTTTTCTGCCGGTGATCGAGGATCTGGAGGATGATTTTGAGAAAATAGGGGCAAGTGTGTTTTCTGTGGATCTGGACAGCAGCAGGAAGAAGCTGGAGGCTGTGACAGATGCTGTCGGTGATATTCTGCCGGTCAGAAGAAAAATGGACTGTCTCTACAGCGTACCCACCCAGATGCTGATCCACTTGATGGGAATGGAGAATATGATGCTGAACATTGCCCAGTATCCGGAGCTTTTTAAAAGGATTATGGACCAGGCTGCGGATGATACACTGGCCTATTATGATCTGCTGGAGGAAAAGGGCTTGATCCTTCCAACTACGGAATACGAAAGTGTGGGCCAGGGAACTTTTGCTTTTAACACAGAGCTGCCAGGTCAGGAGACCTTAAAGGAGAGAAAGCTGACCCGCAGGGATGTATGGGGATATATGGATTCCCAGGAGACACTGAGTATCTCCCCGACGATGTTTGAAGAGATCATTTTCCCCTGTTATGAGAAGATTGGTTCCCAGTTTGGCCTGCTTTCTTATGGGTGCTGCGAGCCGGTTGACAAGGTGTGGGACCGCTGCATCAGCAAGTTTAAAAATCTGAGGAAGGTCTCCATCTCTCCCTGGTGCGACGAAGAATTTATGGGAGAACGGCTGCGCGGCAGCAAGGTGATCTACCACAGAAAACCGGCAGCCACCTTCCTGGGTATCAGCGGTAAAGAGCTTGATGAGGAGGCATTCCGGTCCTATATAAGAAAAAGCCTGCATGCGGCCAGAGGATGTAAGATGGAGATCACTCAGAGGGATGTCTATACCATTGACAGGAATGTGGAGAAAGCACGGCGCTACATACAGGTCATCAGGGAAGAGATTGAGGACCATTGGAAATAGACCGGGAAATAGAAAATATCATTTGAAATGAAGACAGAGAAGAGCGTCTGCGCAGATACTATGCGCAGGCGCTTCTCTTTTTCCCCAAAAGTGTATCGCTCTCATACAGTGATTTTCAGATATGTTCTGGAGAGTTGTGGAAATGAGCGGATATTATACAAATGAGCCGGATATTGGATAGGATGGAAATGGGTTTTTTGTTATGATAGTTCTATCAAGAGAGAAAGGCAAAGGAGGAACGTGGAGATGAAAAATTTAAAAAAGATTTTAAGCCTGGCGCTGGTGGGAACCATGGCTGTGTCTGTATTGGCCGGATGCGGGGAGGCGCCGGATGACGGCAGCGGCAAAAAGGAAGAACAGGGAACTGTAGAGAACAGCGGGGACGGCGGCAAAGTTGTTTTGTCTTATTGGGGATGGGACTCCAACTTCTATAAGCCTATGATGGAAGCTTTTCAGAAAAAATACCCGGATGTGGAATTTGAGATCACAGAGGTAGCTTCCGCTGATTATGTGACAAAAGTACAGCAGTGTATCGCGTCCGGAATGGAGCTGCCGGATATCTTAGTGTCAGAGGCTAATTACAGAGGACAGATGCTGAGTATTGATATGTGGGAGGATTTGACCAAGGAACCTTATAATCTGAAAGATGATATGTTTTTTGACAGCTACCTGAATCAGATGAAAAATGCGGAAGGAAAGATTTTGTGTGTGGATCAGACGGTGTGTCCGTCAGCATTTGCGTATAAAAGAGATTTGGCTAAAGAGTATCTCGGCACAGATGATCCGGATGAACTGGCTGCCATGCTGCCGGATATACAGGGGTTCTGCGATGCGGCCCAAAAGGTGCAGAAGGAATCAGGAGGCACAGTGAAATTGTTTTCAACGATCGGAGCAGTGGCAGAATGGCTGCGGGGAAAAGAAGCAACATCACTGGTGAATGAAAGTGGTGAAGTAGATTTTACAGGAAAGTATAAACAGACCATTGCGGATGCCTGCCAGCTTCGCGATGCGGGGGCTATTGATGTGATCGAGCAGTGGTCCGCTCAGGACAATGCCGCTTATGCAGAGTCAAACCATATTTTCTTTCCGGCAGCTAACTGGTCCCTGGAGTTTTCCATCAAACCCAATGATCCGGAGGGAAGCGGAAATTGGGGAATGTTCATCCCAGAAGGAAACAGCTTTTCCTGGGGAGGAACTGCAATGGGAATATCCAAAGAGAGTAAGAACAAAGAAATGGCATGGAACTTCATAAAATTCTGTACTATGGAAGACGAAGGGATTCAGGAAATGAAAGAGAAGGTGGATTATTATACACCTTACAAAGCCCCATATGAGAATCCGGAATATACTTCAAAAGTAGATGCGTATTTTGGAGGCCAGGATGTGGGAAAACTGCTCTATCAGGATATTATGCCCAAAATGAAAATTGCTCAGAGAACAGAATACGATGGTGTGGCCAGTGAGGTGATGACCCTTGTATTGAATAATATTATTGCGGATGAAGGCGTGACGGCGGATCAGGCATTGGCACAGGCTTTGGAGGAAATGCAGAATCGTTTGCCGGACGTGGCTGTGAAATAAAAGATGACGGCAGAGGCTGCTGCACAAAAATCAGGATTGATTCTTTGCTGCAGCAGCCTTTTTATGACAACGAAAAAATCTCAGGGCATCTTTTTTGTTGTCTATATGATTGGTAAAGGAGAATGTTTATGAATAAACTGCAGGCAGGTTCAAAAGGGCTGAGAAAGTATACACTTTATTGGCCGCTGTTTTTTCTTGGTCCGTTTATTATCTGTTTTTTGGCATTTAATCTGTTTCCTATTCTGTTTACTCTGCGGACCAGTTTTTTTGAATGGGACGGTATGGCAGATAAGGTATTTGTGGGATTGGCTAATTACAAAAGAGTTCTATTGGAAGACGCTAATTTTAGAAAGTCTATTGTATATACGCTGAGGATCATGCTGCTTTCGTATCCCATATCCATTTTTCTGGGGCTGTTGATGGCGGCGTGTCTGAGTAATCTGAAGAGAGGGAGACATGTGGCTCAGACCGTGAATTTTCTGCCTTATATTACAACCCCGGTAGCCATAGGTCTGATATTTTCCTTTCTGTTTGACTGGTCAACCGGTATTGTGAATAAGATTCTCATGGGGCTGGGGCTGATCGACAAAGGGATGAACTGGCTGGGGGATCCAAAGTTGGCATACTTTGTAGTAGCCTTTATGATCATCTGGAAGAGTACCGGTTATTATATGGCAATATACCTTGCAGGAATCACGTCCATTTCGGAAGATGTGTTTGAGGCAGCCAGAGCGGACGGAGCCAGCGCCTGGAAAATATTCTGGAGAATCACCATTCCCATGCTGAAGCCCATCACGGTTTTTGTTGTGGTTACCAGTATCATAAGCGGGCTTCAGATGTTCGATGAACCAAACCTTCTTTTTAACGGCAGCGGTATGGGATCAGCTTCTGTGGGAGGGCCAAACCGCTCCTGTCTGACTATTGTCTGGAATTTTTATGATGTTTCATTTAAAACTACCAGCAGGCTGGGATACGGCTCTGCGGTTGCTATTGTGTTGTTTGCTTTAATTGTGCTCTGTGCTGTTATCGGCATGAAACTGATGAACCGGAAGGAGGAAGGATAAATGAAAAAAAGAGTTGCCAAGATATTCGCAGCAGCAGCATTGCTTCTGGTCTCTATCATATCTCTGTACCCGTTTTTTACCATGATACTCATGTCAACTTATAAGACGGAAGAGATATTTAAAGGGATTCCATTTCTTCCCTCTGATTATTTTATGAAAAATGTGAGCATTGTCATGGAATCGGGGTTTGTAAGAACGTACATAAACAGTCTGATTATCTCTGTTTCAGCCACCATAGGCTGTATACTGATAAGCGCTATGGCAGGATACGCTCTGAGTGTATATCCTTTTAAGTGGAAAAAGGCTCTTTTTAGTTTTGTTATGATGACAATGATGGTTCCGTCACAGATTGGAATCATCGGCTATATGATTGAAATGAAGACGCTGCGTCTTGCAGGTACCTTATGGCCTATGATTTTGCTCTGGCTGGCTTGTGGTTTTGGCGCCTTTTGGATGACACAGTTTATTCAGGGAGCATTGCCCATAGAGATCGTGGAATGTGCGAGGATAGACGGGTGCGGGGAGCTGAAAATTTTTTTCCGCATTGCTCTCCCATGTATGGTATCCGGTATTACCACACTGGCCCTTTTGATCTTTCTATGGTCCTGGAACAGTTATCTTGTCCCATTGGTGTTTGTCAATAGTCCAAAGCTTTATACCATACCTGTCTACATCAGGAGTCTTGGTAATGCCTATCGGACAGATTATGCGGCACAGATCACAGGACTGCTGCTTGCCACAATTCCCCTGATCTTAATGTTCATCCTTGGTTCCAAGAGTTTTATAAAGGGTTTGACTGCAGGAGCAGTCAAGGGGTGATGAGACTCGGTAAATAATACCTGAAATTGTATTGGGGAAGGCAGGGTGGTATGATGAAGGAAAGGAAAGTTACCATGACAGGATAAGAGGTGTTTTAATCTATGGAGCAAATCAGGATTTTTCTTGTGGATGATGAACCTATGGCGATCCGCCATATAAAAAGGGTACTGGGTGAAGAGCAGGAAACTTATCAGATTGTAGGGACGGCAGAAAACGGCAGACAGGTTCTCGAGAAACTGGAAGCCTGCCGCCCGGATATGATCTTGGCAGATGTGTGTATGCCGGTTATGGATGGGCTTGAACTTGCAGGGGCAGTGAAAGAGCATTATCCGGAAATCAAAGTGATCCTCCTGACCTCCTACAAGGATTTTTCTTTTGTGCAGCAGGGGCTTGCCCTGGGGATCGCCGGTTATATGATCAAAAATGAGATCACAAAAGAACAGGTGGATTCGGAAATAAAAAGGCTCTTTCTCCAATCAAAAATGGAGAAGGAGAAAAACAGAACGTATTTTGAAAAAAACTTACTCAATTTTTTAAACTATGGGGAAAAGAGTATTGTCACATTTACCGCGCCGGAGGGCTGTGCAATCAGTTATGCGGTAATATCCATTTTTCGGAAGACACCTATCCGTCTCTCAGAAATGGAAGAGAAAGAATTCAGACTGGATGAAAATCAGATAGAGACCATTGTCCACTCAGAGAATATGAAGTGCAGAGCTGCAGTCAAAGTGTCATCCGTCTCTTACTGTCTTATTTTTTATGTGAGAAATCTGCCAAGCGAAAGGCAGCAGCAGGAACAACTGTGTGCCGTGGCCGGCCAGATAGAAGGATTTCTAAAAGAACAAAAGGAGGAATACGTGCTGCTTGTTTCTCCTGCCAATTTAACATTTGATGAAATACCGTCTTGTTTTCAGAGGCAGAGAGTCTGGGAGAGATATACACATACGCTGAATAAGGGGCACGTGTGGTATTCCTGGGAATATGAGAAGGAAAAAAACATGGGGCAGCAGGTGGATATCTGGAAATGGATGGAGGAAATTGTGGACCCTGTCAACAGGGAGTGGAAACTGGACACAGCCGTGGAAAAACTCCGCAGATACAGAGATACTATGCCTGCGGAAACATTTCTCCATATCGCAAAGCTTTTGTACCAGGAGCTTTTGGCAAAAAGGAAAAAATCCTGTCTCTCCACTAATGAGCTGGAAAAGAGGATAAAATACGATTTTCAGAATGCCGAAGGACTGGAAAACTGGCTGTCCGAAGAAATCAAAAAGACAAACCGTGAAAGTGAGACAGAAGGTGCACAGTCCTATTCTGAGTATATAAAAGGCGCACTGGACTATATTCACGAAAATTATGAAAAACAGATCTCACTGGAGGATATCAGCAGATATATAGGAATCAGTGAGAGCCATCTCAGAAGGAGCTTTCGCAGGGAAACCGGTATGACGGTGGTGGACTATATTACCAGATATCGGATTGAAAAAGCAAAAAGACTTCTGGAGACAGGACAGTATGTTATCGGCGAGATCTATGAAAAAGTGGGGTTTTCAACCAGTCAGTATTTCAGTATAGTGTTCAAGCGATATGAAAAAATAAGTCCGGGACAATATCAGAAAAAGTGGAGCAGTCAGCGGGAATGAAGAGAAAAGGTATTAAATCCAAAATATTAAACCATATACTGTCCCTGATCCTTTTGTCCTTTCTGGTAATTGGGGCTGTCTGTTTCTACTCGGCACATATTATATTAAAAGAACAGGCTGTCAGCGGTGAAAAGCAGAAATTGGAGCAGTATGTACAGCATGTGGGATATATCCAGGAAACCACGGAAAACCTGGCACGTTTAGTAGCCCTTGATAAGACCGTGCAGGGATTGTTTGGCAAGAACACGGAGGATTCCTTCAGCCGTCTGCGTTACAAAGATGATCTGGAGAGGAAATTAACGGAATACATGCTTTCCCAGATAGATTGTGTCTGCATTTCCATTCTGGGAGACAGTATGTGTTACTCAAAGGAAAGAACCAGCTATGATTTTGAAAATGCTGTATGGTATCAGAAATTTAAGGAGTCAGGCAGCAGGACAGGCTTTGCACCTCCGGGAAACATAGCTGTCATAAAAGCACGTTATAAAGTTGATGTGCTGCCGTACATTTTGACCTGCTATGATGCTACGGGAAAAAGCAGTGAGCCTGTTGACATTGTGGTGGAGATACGGAAGGAGCAGTTTGCACAGGAGACAACCATTGACGATGGTCTGGTCCAGGCTTTTTTATTGTATGACGGGTACGGAAACCTGCTTTCAGAAAAAGGAAAAAGTACAGTTGCCTATAAGGAACTTCCGGAACTGAAAGAGAATGGGAATACAGTCGTAACAGAACTTGACAATGGGAATATTCTTCTGGTCAACGGCAGTATGAAAGGGGAATGGAGATGCGTGGCGGAAATATCCGTACAGTCCATGAACAGAAAGATTGGAGATTCCTTAAAGTTTATCCCTATCTGCATGGGAATTACAGGACTGCTGCTTTTGATCATCCTGTATCAGGATGTGGACAGGATCACACGTCCCCTGCATAAACTGTCTGCTGCAAGTAAGTGTATAGGAGAGGGAAATCTTGACACAAGAGTAGAAATCAATACCACAGATGAAATTCAGGAATTGGGGGATACCATCAATACTATGGCAGAAAACCTGCAGCGGTACATAAAGAAATCCATTGCGTATGAAAAGGATATGGTCAATATGGAAATTGACCGGCTGATGCTGCAGATAAATCCGCACTTTATTTATAATACGCTGAGTACGATCTCTTATATGGCGGAGGAGGAGGGAAATGACAGGATTGCCCGATTTTCCAATGCGTTTATTGTCCTTTTGCAGGATACGCTGAGAGCAGACACAGACAATTATTTTACTACACTGCAGCAGGAGATTAAAAACGTGGATAATTACGTTACTCTCCAGAAATTTAAATATGAGGACAAGGTGGAAGTGTTTTATGAAATTCCCCATGAACTGTTGGAATGCAGAGTTCCCAATATCTTACTGCAGCCCATTGTGGAAAATGCGTTATTTCATGGAATCGTTCCCAAGACAGGGCCAGGCATGATCATCATTCTTGCATACCATGACAAGGGCAGACTTTGCATCTGTGTTCAGGATAATGGAGTGGGAATGGAGGAGGAAAACCTGCAGGCAGTTTTGCAGGACAAAAAGCTGACCACAGGAACACAGCGTAAGATCGGTGTGGGAAATGTAAGAAACAGAATCCAGTATATTTACGGAGAAGAATACGGATTGGAGATAAAGAGTATATTGGATGTGGGGACAAGTGTTATCCTCCGTCTTCCGTGTGAATATGAGGAGAAAAAGGAAAACATGTAAAGGAAATTTCAGAAAGGCTGTTTTTTAAATCGTATTTCGTGTATAATATCCTGGATAGTCATAAGAAGGAACCGTCAGGAGGAAAAAATTATGCTTACGATCGGATGTCATTTATCCTCAGCCAAAGGATACGAGGCTATGGGGAGAGAAGCGGTTAAAATACAGGCGAATACCTTTCAGTTTTTTACCAGGAACCCCAGGGGCGGCAAGGCAAAAGAGATTAGCCCGGAGGATGTGGAAAGATTTTTAAAGCTTTCTGAAGACCAGGGATTTCCCTGTATTCTTGCCCACGCGCCCTATACATTAAACGGCTGTTCCGCGGATGAGGGGATCAGGGAATTTGCCAGGAATACCATGGCGGATGATTTGAAACGGATGGAGTATACACCGGGAAACTGTTATAATTTTCATCCGGGCAGTCATGTAAAGCAGGGAGTGGAAGCGGGGATTTCCTATATCGCGGATATGCTGAATGAGATCCTGACAGCCAAACAGAGGACCACAGTGCTTTTAGAGACCATGGCAGGGAAGGGCAGTGAGGTGGGCAGAACCTTTGAAGAGTTAAGAGAGATCCTGGACAGGGTGGAACTGTCAGAGAAAATGGGGGTCTGCCTGGATACCTGCCATGTGTATGACGGCGGATATGATATTGTCAATGACCTGGACGGGGTTCTGACAGAATTTGACCGGGTCATTGGACTTGACAGGCTGAAAGCCGTGCATTTAAACGACAGCATGTTCGGACTCGGGAGCCACAAGGACAGACATGCGAAGATTGGGGAGGGGAAGATTGGATTCGAGGCTGTGAAGCGGATTATCAACCATCCCAAACTCAGGAAACTACCCTTCTATCTGGAGACTCCCAATGATCTGGAGGGATATGCAGGGGAGATCGCCATGCTGAAAGAGGCCTATATAGAGTAAAATTACGGGAAGTATGAGTGAATTTCCCGGCAGAGGAAAAAGTTTGACTTCTCTGCCGGGAATTTTTTGCTGTTTATGAGGTAATGTGCGGGGAAAGAAAAAAAATGCGATTTTTTTGCCGGAGAAAAAGGAAATCCCTGTTTTATGCGTAATAATGTATATGAGAAAGTTTTTTTACTGGCTTTGCTTTTGAAGAGAGAAGGTGAGCTGCCGAATGAATATCCGTGAGGAAATGGAACAGCGGGAGATGGAACTTTTAAGTCCTTACGCTGCCCACAGCAGGGACAGCAGGGGCAGGGACCGTTATGAGGAGGAGTGTGATATCAGGACGGTCTATCAGCGGGACCGGGACAGGATCCTGCACTGTAAGTCATTTAGGAGGCTGAAGGATAAGACACAGGTGTTCCTGGCACCTCAGGGGGATCATTACAGGAACCGTCTGACCCACACCCTGGAGGTCTCCCAGACAGCCAGAACCATTGCAAAGGCTCTGAGGCTGAATGATGACCTGGTGGAGGCCATTGCCCTTGGACATGATCTGGGCCATACGCCCTTTGGACATGCGGGGGAGAGGGCACTTGACAGGGTATGTCCCCTTGGATTTGCCCATTACCGGCAGAGTATCCGGGTGGTGGAGCGCCTGGAGAAAAACGGCGCGGGGCTTAATCTTACCTGGGAGGTGAGGGATGGGATCCTGAATCACAGAACCAGCGGTTCTCCTCATACCTTGGAGGGACAGATCGTACGGCTCTGCGACAAAATTTCCTACATTCATCACGATATGGATGACGCTCAGAGGGCAGGGGTTATCACAGAGGATGATATTCCCATTACCCTGCGGCTTTTGCTGGGTGAGAATACAAAAGAACGGCTCAACACCTTCATTCATGATATTGTGGACAACAGCAGAGGGAAGGATGCCATAAGCATGTCCCCTGAGATCGAGGAGGGACTGCGGGACCTTCGGAACATTATGTTCCAGAATGTCTATCTGAATCCCATTGCTAAAGAGGAAGAGGAAAAGGCAGAGAACCTGGTGGAAGCCCTCTACGGCTATTACAGTACCAGACCGGACAAAATGTCCGAAGAGTACAAACGGCTGTTGGAGGACGGTGAGGAGATGAACCGGGTTGTCTGTGACTATATTTCCGGTATGACGGATCAGTATTCCATGGAGAAATTCAGGGATATTTTTGTTCCGAAAGGATGGAGTGTTTACTAGATGTATTATTCCGATGACGTAATTGAAGAAGTCCGCATGAAAAATGACATTGTGGATGTCATTTCCGGTTATGTGCGGCTGCAGAAAAAGGGCAGCTCCTACTTTGGCCTGTGCCCTTTCCACAATGAAAAATCACCCTCCTTTTCCGTAAGTCCGGGTAAGCAGATGTATTACTGCTTTGGATGCGGGGCAGGAGGAAATGTGTTCACCTTTGTAATGGAGTATGAGAATTTTACCTTTATTGAAGCCGTGAAATATCTGGCAGAGCGGGCCGGCGTGAAGCTTCCGGAAGGGGAATACTCAAAAGAGCAGAGGGCTGCCTCGGATCTGAAGACAGTTCTTCTGGAAGTGAACAAAAAGGCTGCCTCCTACTACTATTATCAATTGAAGCAGGAGGGCGGCAGGCAGGCTTATGAATATCTGAAAAACAGGGAATTGTCAGATGAGACCATAAAAAATTTTGGACTCGGCTATTCCAGCAAATACTCGGGCAGCCTGTACCGGTATCTGAAAGGAAAAGGCTATTCTGATACTATTTTAAAAGAATCCGGTCTTTTCTCCGCTGATGAGAGATATGGAATGCACGACAAGTTCTGGAACCGTGTCATGTTTCCCATTATGGATGTGAATAACCGGGTGATCGGCTTCGGAGGCCGTGTTATGGGCGATGCGAAGCCCAAGTACCTGAATTCTCCGGAGACGAAGATCTTTGATAAGAGCCGCAACCTGTACGGGCTTAATATTGCCAGAAGATCGAGAAAAAACTATCTGATCATCTGTGAGGGGTATATGGATGTGATCTCCATGCACCAGGCGGGCTTCACCAATGCGGTGGCTTCCCTGGGAACTGCCCTTACAAGCGGGCATGCCAGTCTCATGAGCCGTTACACAAAGGAAGTGCTTCTGACCTATGACAGCGATGAGGCCGGGCAGAAGGCGGCACTCAGGGGAATTCCTATTCTCAGGGAGGCGGGCATCAAGCCCAGAGTGGTGAATCTGGCTCCTTATAAGGACCCCGATGAATTTATCAAGGCTCAGGGACAGGAGGCTTTTGAAAAGCGGCTTACTGAGGCCATGAATTATTTTCTGTTCGAGGTCCAGGTCATGGAACGGCAATATGATCTGGCGGACCCGGAGGACAAAACAGAATTTTACAGAGCCATTGCAAAAAAACTGCTGGAATTTCCGGAGGAACTTGAGCGTAACAATTACATGGAGAGTATTTCCCGGAAATACCAGATTCGTTATGAAGACCTGCGGCGCATGGTGAATAACCTGGCGCTTTCGGGCACGGCGATCTCGGCTAAGCCCAAGACACCGGTAAAAGAGCGGAGACGGGAGAAGAAGGAGGACAGCAGAGATGCTTCCCAGAAGCTGATGCTGACCTGGCTTACTTCCTATCCGAAGATGTTTGATACCATAGAGGGGTATATAGGCCCTGAGGATTTTACTACGCCCCTGTTTCATCAGGTGGCAGAGCTTTTATTTGAACAGCACGAACAAGGGGACGTCAATCCGGCAAAGCTTTTGAACCGGTTCACTGACAGCGAAGAACAAAAGGAAGTTACATCCTTATTTCACGCAACCCTGCATCTGGAAAATGACCAGGAGCGCATGCGCGCTCTTCGGGAAACCGTCTGCAGGATGAAACGGGACAGCATAGCGCACCAGAGCCAGACTCTGGCGCCGACGGACATTGCAGGCCTGCAGAGACTTGTAGAGGCAAAAAAACATCTGGAAGAAATTGAAAGTGGAAAGGTAACACTGCATATTTCTTTTGATTGAGGCAAAGATATAATTAAGTAATGAGAGGATGGAACATTTTATGGAAATGAACATGGCGAAATTCAGCGAGAAACTGCAGGAACTGGTGGAGCTGGGAAAGAAAAAGAAAAATGTCCTGGAATATCAGGAGATCAATGACCATTTTAAGGAAATGCCCCTGGACCCCGACGCCCTGGACAAAGTATTTGACTATCTGGAGTCCTGCGGTATTGACGTGCTGCGTATTCCGGATAGTGATGAGGATGTTTTTATCATCAGTGATGATGACGGTATCAACCTGGACGAGGAAGAAGAGGTTGATGTAGAGAATATTGATCTTTCTGTCCCGGAAGGCGTCAGCATCGAAGACCCTGTCCGTATGTATTTAAAGGAGATCGGCAAGGTGCCTCTTCTGTCCGCGGAGGAGGAGATCGAGCTGGCAAAGCGCATGGAAGAGGGTGACGAGGCAGCCAAAAAACGTCTGGCAGAGGCCAACCTGAGACTGGTTGTCAGCATTGCAAAACGTTATGTGGGACGCGGTATGCTGTTCCTGGATCTGATCCAGGAGGGGAATCTGGGTCTTATCAAGGCAGTGGAAAAGTTTGACTACAGAAAAGGATACAAGTTCTCCACATATGCTACCTGGTGGATTCGTCAGGCGATCACAAGGGCCATTGCAGACCAGGCACGTACCATCCGTATTCCTGTGCATATGGTGGAGACCATCAATAAACTGATCCGTGTGTCACGTCAGCTTCTTCAGGAACTGGGCAGAGAGCCGCAGCCGGAAGAGATCGCTGAGAAGATGGATATGTCTGTGGACAGAGTCCGTGAAATCCTGAAAATTTCCCAGGAACCGGTATCTCTGGAGACACCGATCGGTGAGGAGGAAGACAGCCATCTGGGAGATTTTATCCAGGATGACAATGTGCCGGTGCCGGCAGATGCCGCTGCCTTCACACTTTTAAAAGAGCAGCTTGTGGAGGTGCTGAACACTCTTACAGACAGAGAGCAGAAGGTTCTCCGCCTGCGTTTTGGCTTAGATGACGGAAGGGCCAGAACCCTGGAGGAAGTGGGCAAGGAATTCAATGTGACCAGGGAGCGTATCCGCCAGATCGAAGCAAAAGCACTCCGCAAACTGCGTCATCCCAGCCGCAGCCGCAAGTTAAAGGATTACCTGGATTAAGGATGGGCAGTATGAAGAATGTGCAGCTTTCGGACAGGCTTCGCGCTGTGGCATCCCTGGCGGCACCCGGCAGCAGGATTGCGGATGTGGGGTGTGACCACGGCTATATTCCTATTTATCTGTATCTGGAAGGAAGGATACCGGGAGCCATTGCCATGGATGTGAACCGGGGTCCTCTTCTTCGGGCAGAGCAGCATATCAGGGAATACGGTCTGGGAAAATACATAGAAACCCGCCTCTCTGATGGTGTCAAGGCTCTTGCACCGGGTGAGGCGGATACGGTCATCATAGCCGGCATGGGCGGTCCCCTCATGGAGAAGATCCTGACAGAGGGCAGAAGTGTCCTGGAAAGTGTATCGGAACTGATCCTCCAGCCCCAGTCTGAGATCGGCGCGTTCCGGCATTATCTGCTGGAGCATGGCTACAGGATCACAGCCGAGGATATGGTTTTTGAAGAGGGAAAATATTATCCCATGATGAAAGTCCTTCACGGGGAACAGAGCTATGGGGATGAGACGGAATATCTCTTTGGCCGAGGCCTTCTTGACAGTAGGAATCCGGTTCTTGAACAATTTCTGCTAAAGGAGCAGTCATCTGTGGAAAAGATCATGGGGCATCTGAAAAAGACAGACACCAAAGCAGGCAGGGAGCGGCTTTCGGAACTGGAACAGGAGCTGTGCTATATCAAAAAAGCACTTGCGCGCTTTTAAGAGCAGGAATCACAGTTTACAGAGGAATCACAATTAACAGAGGGATCAGACGGAGGATAGAATATCCGGTGTCTGTCATTGACATGTGAGGCGGCAAAAATGAAATGTAAAGATATCATAGAAATTCTGGAAAGAGAATATAACCCGTCCTTTGCGGAGAGCTGGGACAATGTAGGCCTTCTGGCAGGGGACAGGGAGAGAGAAGTTAAAAGGGTTTTTCTGGCGCTTGATGTGACGGATGAAACCCTGAAAGCGGCCATTGATTTTAAGGCGGACATGATGATCACCCACCACCCCCTTATCTTTTCCGGTATGAAGCGTGTTGTGGCGGAGGATTTTATCGGCCGCAGGATCATTGGTCTGATCAGCAGCCATATCAGTTATTATGCCATGCATACGAACTTTGATATTCTGGGCATGGCGGATTTGAGCGGGGATTTTCTCAGGCTTTCAGATCGTGAAGTGCTGGAAGTGACCTTTGAGGAGGGGGATCGGAGAGAGGGGATCGGAAGGATCGGCTCTCTGCCAAAAGAAATGACACTGAGGGAATGTGCGCTCTTTGTAAAAGAACAGTTTCAGCTTCCCCATGTAATCGTTTACGGAAATCCGGATACCCGTGTGGAACGGGCGGCTGTCTGTACAGGCTCGGGAAAGAGTCTGATGGGAGATGTCATTGGCAAAAAAGCACAGGTTTATATTACCGGTGATGTGGATTACCACACGGCCATTGATGCTGTGGCACAGGGAGTGTGCGTCATTGATGCGGGACATTATGGAACCGAGTATATATTTATGGAATATATGAGACGGGAGCTTGCCGAAAAGCTGCCGGAACTGGAAGTGGGCAAGATGGAAGTCCTGCATCCCTGTACGGTTCTCTAAAGGCCGTCAGGATGCAGCCGCGCAGTTTGTCTGAATTGTCAGACCTGATACACCCGGCAGGCAGGGACAGAATAACTGACATGTAAAGTGCATAGACTGATATAACTGGTTTGATCTGTAATGCACCATAACAGTTCAGCCTGTCTGAACTGTTACGATGCACAGGCGAAACAGAGGAGGTATACATGAGCGACAGAAATATAGCGGTGAAGATTCTGGGAAAGACAAAAGAATATCCGTACGGTACTCCATACGCAAAGATCGTGGAGGAATATGAGGGGACAACCCGATACCCCATTGTGCTGGTGATGAAAAACGGCAAGCTCTGTGAGCTGCATAAAAAGCTGAAAAAACCGGGTACTCTGGAGTTTGTGACCACTGCAGATGAGATCGGGCATAAGACATACAAGAGAAGTGCCTCTCTGCTGGTTCTGAAGGCTGTCTATCATGTGGCAGGCCATGAGAATATAAAGAAGGCTGTTCTTCATTATTCTGTCAGCTCAGGATATTATTTTACCATTGACGGAAATGTAACGGTAGATGAGGAATTTTTGGCTGAGGTCAAGAGATACATGCTGCAGCTTGTGGAGGAAAAGATACCGATCCTGAAGCGGAGCGTAAGCACGGACGAGGCGATTGAGATATTCCACAACCATGGTATGTATGACAAGGAGAAGCTGTTCCGCTACCGCAGGGTATCCAGGGTGAATATTTACAGCCTGGATGATTTTGAGGATTATTTTTACGGCTTTATGGTAAATCACACAGGATATCTCAAATATTTTGACCTGTATCCCTATGACGAGGGTTTTGTACTTCAGCTCCCGGAACAGAAAGATCCGGAGAGCGTGCCGCCGTTTTGTCCGCAGCCGAAAATATTCCAAGTACAGAAGGAATCCGGTCGCTGGGGAGAAATGATGCAGACGGACACGGTAGGCGACTTGAACGGTCAGGTGACACAGCAGGGGGCCAATGAACTGATCCTCATTGCCGAGGCGCTGCAGGAGGGCAAGATATCCAAGATAGCAGACCAGATCGTGGCGGCAGGTGATAAGAAATTTATTATGATAGCAGGGCCGTCCTCCTCGGGGAAGACCACATTTTCCCACAGGCTCTCCATTCAGCTCTCAGCACACGGACTTCATCCCCATCCCATCGCTGTGGACAATTATTTCCTGAACAGGGAGCAGACACCTTTAGACGAACACGGGAATTATAATTTTGAATGCCTGGAGGCTATTGATATCAGGCAGTTTAATGAGGATATGAACGCCCTTCTGCGCGGGGAACGGGTGGAACTGCCGTCCTTTAATTTTAAAATCGGCCAGAGGGAATATAAGGGGGATCATCTGCAATTGGGAGCAGAGGATATCCTGGTGATCGAGGGTATCCATGGGCTGAACGACAGACTCAGCGAGAACCTGCCAAAGGAGAGTAAGTTCAAAATCTATGTGAGCGCCCTGACGCAGATCAATATTGATGAGCACAACAGGATTCCCACCACAGACGGCAGGCTCATCAGACGGATCGTCAGAGATGCCAGGACCAGGGGAACCTCAGCAAAGCACACCATTGCCATGTGGAACTCGGTGAGAAGAGGGGAGGAGCAGTACATCTTTCCCAATCAGGAGTCAGCGGATGTGATGTTCAACTCAGCTCTGATCTATGAGCTGGCCGTGCTGAAAATGTATGCAGAGCCTCTGCTCTTTGGGATCACGCCGGAGGAGCCGGAGTACAATGAGGCAAAGCGTATCCTGAAATTCCTGGATTACTTTGTGGGAATGCCCGCTGATGCTGTTCCCCATAATTCCATACTTCGGGAATTCATCGGCGGAGGATGTTTTGATGTCTGATTTTTGCTGTTTACAAATTTGCGTCACTGTGTTAAAATGACGTTTGTGTCAAGTAGAATGAATAATCGCGGCTGGCAGGACCGAAAGGGGCCAGGTGAGGAAAGTCCGGGCTTCGCAGGGCAGGATGCCGGATAACGTCCGGTGGAGGTGACTCCAAGGATAGTGCAACAGAAATGTACCGCCAGTGGTTCACTGGTAAGGGTGGAAGGGCAGTGTAAGAGACTACCGCCTCGCTGGTAACAGGGAGGGCATATGTAAACCCCATCCGAAGCAAGACCGAATGAAAAGCAATGTGGCTGCCCGTCACGCTTTTAGGTGGGTCGCTTGAGTCTGCTGGTGACAGCAGAACTAGATAGATGATTATTCACGACATAACCCGGCTTACAGTTCTGCTTGGGATATGATAACGGATGTAGAAAAACGGCGGGGATCCGGATCAAATCTGGTCAGATCAATATGTCAGTTTTATATGCAGCCGTGATCCATAAAACGCCTGGTATGTATGGCTGATCTGGACTTTAACAGGTTCACATCAGATATGCATACCAGGCGTTTTGCGTTTTATGGTTCTTACTGCTGTCCTAAAAGGTAGTCGATAAACTGCTGGGCGGTGCGGCCGGAGAAGCCTCCGTGCTGGAGTTCCCAGGCATTGGCTTTTAAGAGAAGCTCGTCCCGGTCCATGGTGATGCCGCTGCGGGCAGCCAGAGAGGTGACGATTTCCTGGAATTCCTTTTTATCCGGTGAGCCGAAATAGATGGTGACACCAAAGCGGGAGACCAGGGAAAGCTTTTCCTGAACCGTGTCGTTTGTGTGCAGGTCATCGTTTCTGTCCTCTTTGTCACTGAAACGTTCACGGACCAGATGGCGGCGGTTGGAGGTGGCATAGATCAGGATATTGTCCGGTTTTTTCTCCAGACCGCCTTCGATCACGGCTTTCAGGTATTTATATTCAATTTCAAAATCTTCAAAGGATAAGTCATCCATATATATAATAAACTTGTAGTTTCGGTTTTTGATCTGGGCGATCACATCATTTAAATCCTGGAACTGGTGTTTATAGACTTCAATAATGCGGAGACCCTGGCTGTAATACTGGTTCAGGATGGCTTTGATGCTGGAAGATTTTCCTGTACCCGCGTCGCCGAAGAGCAGGCAGTTGTTTGCCCGTTTTCCCTGGATAAAAGCCTCTGTATTGTCTATGAGCTTTTTCTTTGCGATTTCATAGCCTACCAGGTCATCCAGTTGTACATGGGCTATTTTGGTGATGGGGACAATGCGGACATTGGCTTCTGTCTGCAGATGTTCCAGGCGGAAGGCTTTGTGCAGACCCAGCTTGCCCACACCGAAATCCTTATAAAATGCCACCATGTCATCCATGAATTCTTCCACGTCGTCCGCCTGGCCAAGCCGTCTGCTGAGGGTACAGATGCGGTCACGGATGCGCTTGTTGAACAGCTTGCTGTTCTCGTCCACATTGGTGTAGTCGCAGATAAGGGAACAGCAGGAGGTGCCAAGGACATTGTCAAGGACGGTCAGGTCAAAGTCGAACAGCTCCTTAAATATGGAGAAATCGTGTCTTGCAAAGTCATTGATGCTGCCTTTTACAGGGCCTACGATCTCACAGGCGGTGCTGAAGGCATTTTCGTGGTTGACAAGGAGAAAAGTCAGATAGTTGTGCCAGAGATTACCGGCAAAGCCAAAGGAGCCTGCCATCTCTACCAGCTGGCCTGCGCATTGGCAGAACAGCTCTTTTTGTTCCTTTAAGGACGGGTCTTTTGCTTCACAGGCGGAGAGGATGGAGAACATACTCTCCAGTGTCTCTGCCCGGTCAAAATTGCGGTATATGATGCATTCGTTGATGTTTTTCATGGTTCTTCCTTCTTTTGTTTTAATAGTTTCCGTGTACACGAAGATTTTGGGCCTCGGACTTCAGTCCCCGCAGGGCATTTTTAACGGTGCTGTCGCTTAAATTCCCCTCAAAATCCACGAAGAAGCGATATTCCCAGTTGCGCTCCATGATGGGGCGGGATTCAATCTTTGTCATATTCAGTCCATTGTAGATAAAATGGGAGAGACTGTTGTACAGACTTCCGCTCTCATGGGGAAGTTCATAGCTGACGCTGATCTTGCGGGCATCCCGGCAGTATATTTTCTTTTTCGTTACGATAATAAAGCGTGTGGAGTTATTTACATTGGAGTAAATGCCTTCCTGAAGGACAGCCAGGCCAAAATGATCGGCGGCGTAACGGCTTGCAATGGCTGCCTGGGACGGGTCCTTGTCGCCGGCTACTTTTTTGGCGGCGGCAGCGGTATTATTCCACTCCATCTGCTGCCAGTCCCTGTGCTCCTCCAAAAACTCTCTGCACTGCATAAGGGCCTGGGGATGGGAGTAGACGGTGCGGATATCAAAGAGAGATGTGCCTGGAAGTCCCATAAGTACATGCTCGCAGGGAATGATCTGTTCCCCCACGATCACATGGTCATACTCTGTGAGCAGATCATAGATATCCTGGACAATGCCTGCTGTGGAATTCTCAATGGGGAGTACGGCAAAGTCAGCCTTTCCTTTTTTGATCTCTTCCATGGCATCCTTCCAGGTGTCCACATGAAAGCTTTTGATCTGATCGCCAAAGAACGTGTGCATGGCAGCAAAGCTGTAGGCACCCTCCACACCCTGGAATACAACCGTGGCGTTTTCCTTTTTCAGGTCCTCTATTTTTACAAAATCTGATTTTTCCTCGATGCCGTTTTCCTGCAGCAGTTGATACTGACGCTTGCGGCTGATGGACATGATCTGTTCAAACAGTTCCTGCACACCGCATCGGTTAAAATCATTGTGCGCTTTGCTGCCAAGGGCCTCCAGCTTTTCCTGTTCTCTGTTTTTATCAAAGACAGGTTTTCCTGTCTCAATCTTAAACTGCGCCACATCCTCACAAATTTTCATCCGCTCCTCAAAGAGCTTTACAATCTGGGTGTCGATCACGTCGATGTCCTTACGCATTTTTTGTAAATCCAACATACTTTTGTAACCTCTCCATTTCTGAAATTAAATCCGCCCTGTTTTTTCAAGAGAAAAGAAAGTACGGCAGGCGGACTTTCTTTTCTTTATCATACACCGGCACTTTACAGTACGCAAGTCTTTTATATAATTTCGTAACTGTTGCCAAATGAATCTTACAGCAACTGTAAGTGTATTTTTTTATAAAGCTGTGCTATGATCTGAGCAGAAAGCACAGGAGGTAACCTTATCTTATGGAACCCATTTTAAATATTGAAAACCTGACAAAAACATATGGTACTTTGCCGAACCAAACCAAGGCCCTGGATGGGATCACCTTTCAGGTGATGCCCGGAGAATTTCTGGGGATCATGGGAAGCAGCGGCTCCGGAAAGTCTACGCTGCTCAACTGTATTGCGACGGTGATCAAACCCACCGGCGGCAGTATCGTGATGGATGGCAGGAATCTGCAGTCCATAGGCGGCAAGGCATTGGCGGAATACCGGGGAAAAACCGTGGGCTACCTGTTTCAGAACTTTGAACTGCTGGACAATCTCACCGGCCGGGAAAATATTCTGCTGCCTGCTTCGCTCCACAATGTAACAGAAAAAGAGAGTCATATGCGTCTTATGCAGTTGGCAAAATATCTGGAAATTACGGATGTACTTGACAAATTTCCCATGCAGATGTCCGGCGGTCAGCAGCAGCGTGTGGCAGCAGCCAGAGCTATGATCCTCCTTCCTAAGCTGATCCTTGCTGATGAACCTACAGGCGCATTGGATAGTAAAAGCGCGAAAAATATCATGGAAAAGCTTTCCGGTCTCAATAGGGATGAACAGGCCACTATTTTGATGGTGACCCATGATACCAACGCGGCCAGCTTTTGCAGACGAATTCTGTTCATCCAAGATGGAGTGATATTTCATGAGCTTCGCCGCGGCGATGAAAGCCAGCAGGATTTCTACCGGCGTATCCTGAAAGTTATGGCTCAGTTGGGAGGTGGCAGTTGCAATGTTCTCTGATCTGATACTTAGAAACAGCAGACGCAGCCGCAAAGAAAACGGGCTGTTTTTCGGTTCTTTAGTCATTTCCATTGTGGCTTTTTATATAATCCTCTCCATATCCAAGCAGGATGTGATGATTTTTCTTGCGAAAATGGAAAGTGATGCAGTAAATCGTCTGCTGCTGATGATACCCGTTTTCTACGTGATAACATTGGGAATCTTGTTTTTCTTGATCTATTTTGCCTGTAAATATCAGATGGAGCGCCGCAGAAAAGAGTTCGGCGTCTATCTGATGATGGGGATGCGCAGAAACAAGCTCTTTATCATGCTTCTTGTGGAGGATATTTTGAGCAGTAGTTTGGCCCTGGTCATGGGACTTCCGCTTGCGGTGCTGCTCTCCGAACTCATCAGTCTTGTCACAGCCAAGCTTGTGGGCATGGGGATCATCGGACATCAGTTTACCTTTTCTCTGTCTGCTGTATGTTTTACCATTGCGGGATTTCTCGCTATTAAGCTGACAGCGTTTTTGATCCTCAGCGGTAAGGTCAGCCGTCAGGAGATTGGCGCTCTTTTGGCTCATTCTTCCGGTAATGAAGAAAAACAAAAGCCGGCATTTGTCTACGGGATTTGCGCAGTTTTAGGCATCATTATGCTGGCAGCTGCCTATACTATGGCTATTCGGGGGATTGCTTGGTACGCGGCAAAAATGATGCTCCTTACCCTGTTTTTGGGGCTGTTGGGAACAATTCTTCTGTTTTATGGGATGCGGGCGGTGATCGCCTTACTGGTAAAAGCGGGAAAAGCAAATCGAAGGCTTCATGTCTTTTCATTCCGTCAGATCCAGGAAACTGTCATCCGCCAGTCTACGTCTATGGCCATCAGCTCTCTGTTGATCTTGGCAGCGCTGTGCTGCTTTGGCGCCGGTATCGGAATCGCAGGTACCAGACAACTGGCAGGGGATCATGTGCTGGATTATACTTTTTACGATTATAACACAGAGGATCCGCAGGATATCCTTCCCCATATACAAACAGTGCTGAAGGAAAACAAGCTTGAAAGTAAATTTTCCCAGCTCTTTGAAATGCGCATAGGGTACGTCCAAACCACAAAGGATTACAGCGATGTGTTTCAGATGGATCCAGTTATGGAGTCCCTTAACAGCCTTCCGCAGTCGGAGGATCGGGATGTTCTTTTAAATAATCTGAGCTATGATAATAATCCGCGTCTTATCTGTCTGTCAGATTATAACTGTCTGCTGAGGGCCGCTGGTAAGCCTGTACTGACACTGGCAGAGAATGAGGCTGCCGTCTATCGGGATTCCGGATTCACAAATGTGTCCAGAACAGCCATGCTCAATAAGATCCTTTTGGGCCATCCCCAGGCCGTACTGAATGGAAATCCCGTGTATCTGACCGGGGAGATCCAGTCTGTGGATCTGGTGACAGACCAATCTATCACCTTGTCTTTTGCACTGATCCTGCCTGACGAGCAGTTTTTACAATATACAAATGGAGACTATGAGGTTTATATCAACGGCATCATGAATAGGGACGCTGCCGGGGCCGGCAGCCTGATGACCGCAATCTCTGACATGAACACCCGGCTGGATGGGATCTGCCTTTCGGACATGGGAATTGAATATGAAAGCTATCTGCAAAATATGGGGCGGCAGTTATTCTACATGGTGGCAGCCAGCTACATTACCATCTATTTGGCCATTATCTTTCTGGTGGCAGCCAACACCATCATGGGCGTTCAGTTCCTGATGGATCAACAGAAGACAGGCCGCAGATATCAGACACTGGTACATCTTGGCGCTGCCTACAAGGATATTTGCGCATCTGCCCGGAAACAGATCAACTGGTTTATGGGGCTGCCTGTCTTTGTTGCGGCAGTCAGCAGTATCTTTGGAGTCAAGGCATTGTTTGCAGGTGTGCTTCCCTCCCTGATACAGGGAGCACAGGGAAAAATGCTGGTGGTGTCTGCCGCTATGATTTTTCTGCTGTGTGTGGTAGAATATATATACATGGCTGTTATCAAGCGTTCCAGCGACCGGTATTTGCTGACGCTGATGCAGCCGCAAAGAGAAGAGTGACGAAGGAGGGCTGTCATGAAGAGAATTGCAGTTGTGGAGGATGAAGTCTATATGCGGGAAGAACTCTGCAGTATGCTGAAGAAGGCAGGGTACTCCGTTTTGGAAATAACTGCATTTGAAGATGCCGGGGAGCAGTTGACAGTCATCAATCCTGATCTTGTGATCCTGGATCTCAATCTGCCGGAAATCAGTGGTTTTCAGATTTGCCGGGATCTCAAGCAGAAAACCTCCATTCCTGTTCTGGTCTTGACTTCCAGAGACCAGATGGCCGACGAATTACATGCCCTCCGGCTTGGAGCGGACGAATACCTGACAAAGCCCTGCCGTAAAGAGCGGCTGCTGGCCAGGATCACCAACATTCTCAAGAGATACGAAGGCCGCCATAATCTTCTGGAAGGGCAAGGGTTCCTGCTGGACCGCGGGACGTATACTTTGTATATAAACAACACTTCCGTGGTGCTTCCAAAAAATCAGGGAAAGCTTCTGGAAGCATTACTTTTTGGGGGAGAGGAGCTGGTAACTTCTGAGCAGCTATGCAGGGCACTCTGGGATACCACGGAGTTCATAGACGAAAACGCGCTGCAGGTTAATTTGACCCGTCTAAAGAAAACCATGGTGAATTTAGGCATGAAGCAGAAAGTGGTGGCTGTCCGTGGGCTGGGCTATAGACTGGAAATGGAGGGCAAGCCATGAAACAGTTCTGGAAAATCTTAAAAAGATATGCTCCGTGGCTTCTTCTGCTGCTGCTCATAGACGGCTTTTCCACATTGCTGCTCTGGCTTTGCGACGCCCAGGCATTTCAATTTCTTATGGGACTCATTGTGTTGGCAAGCCTTGTGCTTTTTTCAGCAACCGTGCTGTTTTTTTACATCAAGGAGCGGCAGAAGCAGGCATTTTTTCGGGATTTTTTAACGGAGCCGGATGCGGTGAGCACGGAAAGGCTGCTGGGTGCGGTGAGTCAGCAGGAGCAGGAACAGCTTCATCTTCTGGCGTCTGTGCTGCAGGAAAAGCAGAGCAGGGTTCAGGAGATGGAGAAATCTCTTCGGGATTATGAGGACTATGTGGAGGGATGGGCACATGAGATCAAAACTCCGCTGTCTCTGCTGACCATGATCCTGGATAATCGGGGTGACGAGCTTTCTCCTTCTTTGCAGGCAAAATTAGACTATGTGCGAAGCCAGCTTCAGGAGGACATTACCCAAATGCTTTACTACGCCCGGTTGGGGAGCAGTACAAAAGATTACCGGTTTGAGGCGGTTGATCTTCAAAGTGCCTTGGAAGAAATCATGGATGATCATGCACCTCTTCTGGAAGAAAAGCAGTTTGTTGTTGAAAACCGGCTGCAGTCTGAAACCGTCTATACAGATCGCCGGGGCCTTCAGTTCATGTTGGGACAGATCATCAGTAACGCTATCAAATACAGCGGTGATGCCCCTCGCCTTACCATATCCGTGCAGCTCGCCGCGGCGGCGGAAATTCTGACCATTGCAGATAACGGTATGGGAGTCAGAAGTTACGACCTGCCCTATATTTTTCAAAAGGGTTTTACCGGCGACTCCAGCGACGGCCGGAAGAAGGCCACCGGCATGGGATTGTATCTCACAAAAAAGATGGCAGGTGATCTTAATCTGCAGTTGGAAGCAGAATCCCAATGGGGAGAGGGATTTTCAATTTCTATTATTTTTCCCAGAGTTCAAATTAACTGAATAGTTACCTGAAAGGTTACATAATTTCAGCTTTTAGAATCCATAATAATAAGAAAAAACAGGAGATAAAAGCATGAAAAAGCATACCTTTCTGCTCTGCGGCACTGCCGGCTGGTGTATGGAGATTTTATGGACCGGGGTCCATGCTATTCAGAAAAAGGACTTCCGGCTGATCGGACAATCCTCTATCTGGATGTTTCCCATTTACGGAATGGCCGCCTGTATCAGGCCGGTATCAAAAAGCCTGAAAGGGTGTTCCACCTTTCTGCGGGGCAGTATTTACATGACCGGAATTTTTGCGGCGGAGCTGACCAGCGGCGCCCTGCTCAAGCGTTTTCATATGTGTCCCTGGGACTACAGCAAGGCAAAGCTGAATTACAAAGGGCTGATCCGTTTAGACTACGCACCGGTGTGGTTTGTCACAGGGCTTTTTTTTGAGAAAATACTGTCCGATAATTCTTGAAATTACCCCTGAACTGGTATATGATAGTACATGGTAATCACGCAGGAAGAACGTTTTTGTGTGACTGCAACATGAAAATCATATACACAGAGTTACGATCCGCAGGACTGCCAAAGCAGCTCTGGGGATAGAGTAATTACACAGGAGGTAATCTATGAGACACTTGATGAGTCCGCTGGATTTTTCCGTGGAAGAGCTGGATAAAGTCTTAAATCTGGCCAATGATATTGAAAAGAATCCGGAAAAGTACGCTCATGCCTGCGACGGCAAGATCATGGCGACTTTGTTTTATGAACCGAGTACAAGAACACGTTTGAGCTTTGAATCCGCTATGCTTCGTCTGGGCGGCAAGGTTCTGGGATTTTCCAGTGCAGATTCCAGTTCCGCGGCAAAAGGTGAGAGCGTTGCCGATACCATCCGCGTAGTTTCCTGCTATGCAGATATCTGTGCCATGCGTCATCCGAAAGAGGGTGCACCGCTTGTGGCATCCATGGCATCTGAGATCCCTGTCATCAACGCCGGAGACGGCGGCCACCAGCACCCGACACAGACCCTGACCGATCTGCTCACGATCCGTTCTTTAAAAGGACGCCTGGACAACATCACCATCGGTTTGTGCGGAGACCTGAAATTCGGCCGTACCGTTCACTCCCTGATCGAGGCTCTGGTCCGCTACACAGGTGTAAAATTTGTCCTTATCTCTCCGGAAGAGCTTCGTGTCCCGGATTACATTAAAGAGGATGTGTTAAAGGCCAGCGGCCATGAATATGAAGAAGTGGAGCGTCTGGAGGAAGTCCTTCCCAAGCTTGACCTTCTCTACATGACAAGAGTGCAGAAGGAGCGTTTCTTCAACGAAGAAGATTACGTCCGCATGAAAGATTTCTACATTTTGGACAAAGCCAAAATGGATCAGGCAGGACCGGACATGCTGGTACTGCATCCCCTTCCAAGGGTAAATGAAATTTCCACAGAGGTGGACAGTGACCCGAGAGCCGCCTATTTCAAACAGGCGCAGTACGGAGTCTATGTCAGAATGGCATTGATCCTCACACTACTGAAGGAGGTGGACTTATGTTAAATGTTGGCCGTTTAAACGAAGGTGTGGTACTTGACCACATCAAAGCCGGAAAATGCATGACCATTTACAAAGACTTGAAGCTGGACAAGCTGGACTGCTGTGTAGCCCTCATCAAGAATGCCAGAAGCAAAAAAATGGGCAGAAAAGACATCATCAAAGTAGAATGCCCCATTGACACCCTGAACCTGGACATCTTAGGATTCATTGACCACACCATCACCGTAAATATTATAAAAGACGGGGAAATCGTCCAGAAAAAAGAGCTTCAGCTTCCAAAACAGATCACAAATGTGATCCAGTGCCGCAACCCCCGCTGCATCACCTCCATCGAGCAGGAATTAGACCACGTCTTCATCCTGGCCGACCCGGAGAAAGAAGTCTACCGCTGTAAATACTGCGAAGAAAAATACCGCGGCAACCGCAATAAGTAATCCGATTTTTTTTATTATAACAACAAAAAAGACCTCCCCCTGTTATAAATTGTGATCCTTCTCATATTTCGTACAAAATTTATACGATATGAGGCATCATCAATCCAAAACAAGGTGCAGGTCTTTTTTCTTTTTCTTTTCACACATAGTGCTTTAAAAAACCAGGAGGAGCCGCGCCGGAGGGTGCCGGGGGCTGGGGTCTGTTGGCGAGGCTAAGCGGAGCCTCGAGCCAACAGACCCCAGCCCCCGGCACCCTCCGGCGCGGCTCCTCCGTCCCCCCTTTTTAAATCACCCCTTCATTCTTCTCTTCCAACACCCGGATCCCATGATAAAAAAACTCATTCAAAGGCGTCTCCACCCCCACTTCCTTCCCCATGCGGATCACGGCCCCGGCAAAAATATCCACTTCCGTCTTCCTCCCCGCCTCAATATCCTGCAGAGTAGAAGGTTTATTTTCATAAGGGATTTTCGGAAACAATTTCCTCTGGGCAATGATGTCATCCTCAGACAATGCAATCCCCTTTTTATTGGCAATTGCCACCACCTCTCTCATGGCTGCCTCCCGGATCGCGTTGGCATGTTCACTGACAACCCATGCCCCGAAGGGGATTCCGAGGATAGCCGCGCTCTGGTTTTCACTCACATTGCACATAAACTTATGCCACATATCATAGACCATGTCCTTTGGCACAATACATTTTATCTTTGCCCGGTCAAACAAATCTTTGACTGCCTGTACCTGGGGAGAGATGACTGTATTGTCCTTTTCGCCGATTTCAAAACGTGCCGATTCCTGCCGGAAGCTGACTTCATTTCCCTTCATTACCACACTGACCCGGGCAATGGAGTAGAGCAGATGTTCCCATCCGTAAGTCTTGGCCACCACCTCTTCGCTCTCCACACCGTTTAAGGGACACATTAAGATCGTGTCAGGCCCCACCTGGTTTTTTACATCCTGTACGGCCTGTTCAAGACCGCCCATTTTTGTGATCAGAATCACCAGATCGGCAGGCTCCATTTCCTCCTCCGGGGATACCACATGGAAATAAAGAGGTTCCCCATTGACGATAATACCGTTTTTCTCCAGCCGTTTTTTGCGCTCGCCTCCCGCGATGATACGCAGATCACTGTATTCCAGCGCGTATTTAAAATGGGATGCCAGAAAGCTTCCTATGGCTCCCAGTCCGATGAGTGCAACTGTTTTGATTTCTCTCATATGTCTGTCCTCCAAAACAAAATATTAGATTCTTTTTTATTTTATCCTTAATTGACCGGTTCTGCAAGAAGTATCCGAATAACAGCAGAACTCTGCTGTGAAGCCGGATGGCTGAATCGCATCATATCCAAAATAGAACTGAATTATGGATATGGAAAAAGAGATACGGATGTGTTAATATGTATTACAGTTGGCTTTAAACTGTAAGGGTTGGGACTCTTGCAGTTACAGGCTGCTTTTTATGTCTGGAAGCCATGCGCACAGCATGTCCCGGACAGAATGAAATTACTAAAGTAAGGATGGCGCAGAGATGAAACAGAAAAAAGAGACAGATTTGGGCAGGGAACCTATAGGACGGCTGTTATTTCGGCTGTCAGTCCCTGCCATTACAGCGCAGGTGGTCAATGTGCTCTATAACATGGTTGACCGAGTGTATATCGGACATATCCCCGGCTACGGAGCACAGGCGCTGACCGGTGTGGGTGTTACGTTTCCCCTTATCATGCTGATTTCTGCATTTGCGGCACTGGTGAGTATGGGAGGCGCGCCCCGTTCTTCTATCATGATGGGAAAGGGAAAGAAGGATGAGGCGGAGGAGATCATGGGAAACTGTGCTATGGGGCTTCTCATAGCGGGAATCCTGCTGACCTTGTTTTTCTTGATATTTTCCAAGGATCTGCTGCTTTTGTTCGGGGCAAGTGAGAACACGATCTCATATGCCACCGCGTATATGCAGATTTATGCAGTGGGCACTTTGTTTGTGCAGGCGGCACTGGGTATGAACGCATTTATTACAGCCCAGGGATTTGCCACAGTCAGTATGCTGAGTGTGGTCATCGGGGCTGTGTGCAATATTGTCCTTGACCCTATTTTTATTTTTGCAATGCATATGGGTGTGCGGGGCGCCGCGCTGGCCACGATCATTTCCCAGGGTGTGTCTGCTGTGTGGGTGATCCGGTTTTTATGTGGAAAGAAGACCACCCTCAGACTTAAAAAGAAATATTTAAGGATCTCACCCAGGGTGTTTTTTCCGTGTATGGCACTGGGGCTGTCACCATTTATCATGCAGTCCACGGAGAGCATACTGAATATATGTTTTAATTCTTCTCTGCTGAAATACGGAGGGGATATGGCAGTAGGTGCCATGACCATCCTGTCCAGTGTGATGCAGTTTTCCATGCTGCCCCTTCAGGGGCTGACACAGGGATCCCAGCCTATTGTGAGTTATAATTTCGGGGCAGGGAATCCGGACCGGGTGAAAAGGGCTTTTTTCCTGCTGCTGCGTGCCTGCGTTCTGTATTCGGCAGCGATTTGGGCAGTGGCAATGTTTGCACCGGGAGTGTTTGCGGCTGTCTTCACAAGTGATCCGGAGCTGACACGGACTACAATATGGGCCATTCGGATCTACATGGCAGTATCCTGTATATTCGGGATCCAGATCGCCTGCCAGCAGACGTTTATCGCGCTGGGAAAGGCAAAAGAATCCATTTTCCTGGCCCTGCTCAGAAAGGTGATCCTTCTGATCCCTCTGATCTATATACTGCCGCTATTTTTTGCGGATAAGACAATGGCGGTATTTTTGGCGGAGCCGGTGGCGGATACCCTGGCAGTGACAACGACTGCGATCCTGTTTGGAGTGCAGTTTAGGAAGGTGCTCAGAGAGATGAGAACAAGAAAGGCCCGGTAGGGCGAAGATGCAGATAACGGGAAGGGAATGTCCTCAAGGGCGATCCCTTCCCGTTTGAGCGTTTTGGGGAAACAAGGCAGGGATGAAGAGAATACAGTATTGACAGAGGGACCCGATGTGAGTATAATGAACATTGTTCAGTTTGAGGCGGAAGCAGTTTGGCATAGATTTTTGCCCGTGACTGTGAGGGGGTCAAATTGCTGTGACGTATATACAAAGAACAGGAGGGTACAGGCTTGAATACAGTTGTGACGTCCCGGGAGGAGATATTGAAGACTGCCGGGGATATGGTGAAGGAGGGGAAGACGGAGAAGATCAGCATGAGGGGACTCGCCAAGGCATGCGGGATCTCGGTGGGGTCTATCTACAACTATTTTCCCACGAAGAATGACCTGATGATCGCTGTGGTTGTGGAGCTGTGGAAGGAGATTTTTTGTGTACCTCTGAGTAATATAGAGGGGGAGAGCTTTTTGGGAGTTGTGGAGTCCATTGCAGAGAGGATCAGGAAGAATAAGGGGGGAAATCAGGGGTTTTGGGCAGAGCATTCATTCGCCGTGGGAGATAAAGAGAAGGGACATTTGGTGATGGAGGAGTATCTGGGACATATGAGAGGTGAGCTTCTCGACGTGCTTGTGGAGGATAAAGCTGCCCGGAGGGACGTCTGGTGTGAGGGGTTCTCGGCAAAGGCGTTTGTGGAGTTTGTGGTGGATTTTCTGGTGGAGGATCTGATGAGAGGCAGAGAGAGATCTGTATTTTTAAAAGAACTGATCCTGCGTGTGGTCTATGGAAAAAATCAGGAGGGCTTGTTATGAAAGTGAGAAAAAATTATCTGCTGCTTATTGCGGCGCTTGTCTGGGCAGTGGCCGGGGGAAATATCCTTAGGATCGGTGTGGAGGCTTACGGGGCGTATGTGGGAGTGCTGAATGTCCTGTTATCGGCTGCGGTTTATCTGGTGTTCCAGGTTTTTGTATTTGGTAAGATGGTTCGGAAACATACGGTGAGGATCGTGGGATATGAAGAAGAAATGCAGTTTTTTCTCAAGTTTTTTGATAAAAAGGCATTTTGTATCATGGCGTTTATGATGACATTCGGGATTGGCCTAAGGGTGTCAGGATGGTGCCCGGAGGTGTTCATAGCTGTGTTTTATACAGGACTGGGGGCTTCGCTTTTGACTGCAGGTGTTTTGTTCCTGGTGAATTTTACCGGTGTTATGAGAAAGAGTGTCCGGGAAGCGTAAAACGGAGGAAAATAAATTTCAGATAGGCATTGAAAATTGAAAACACTGGTGCTATACTTGCTTTCAAACACGCTCTAGGCTGATATGCCGGTTCGGTTTGAAACAGGCGGCTTTATGAATAAGTGTTCCGGCTTGTCCGGAGCACTTTTCTATGCACGGGATTCTTTTTACAGGCCTGCGGACATCGGGCACTCTCCAGCCGGAAAAATCACATCATAAAAAGGAGACTATGGCAGTTATGGAAAAAGATATGACAAAGGGCAGCCCCTTTCGGCTGATCCTGGCTTTTACGGTTCCCCTGATCATCGGAAATGTATTTCAGCAGCTCTATAATATGGTGGATGCCATTATTGTGGGACGTACGGTGGGGGTCAACGCGCTGGCGGCGGTGGGCATGTCCGGCAGTGTTGTGTTTCTGATCTTGGGATTTTTGAATGGACTGACAACAGGATTTACGGTGCTCACCTCAAGGACTTTTGGAGCGGGGAATATAGACGGAATGAAGAAATCTGTGTATTCGTCCTCTGTGCTGGCTGTTGTGGTTACCGTGGTCCTGACTGTGATCAGTGTGGCCGGGCTGAAAGGCCTGCTGCATTTGATGAATACACCGGAAGAAATCTATCAGGATGCCTATCAGTATCTGTTTGTAGTGTTTCTGGGTATCTGGACCCAGGTCCTTTATAATCTGCTGGCAAGCTTTTTAAGGGCACTTGGGAACAGTAAGATACCTCTGTATTTTCTGATTTTGGCTGCAGTGCTGAATATTTTCCTGGACCTGTTTTTTATCTTAGTTATGAAGATGGGAACAAGAGGCGCAGCCGTGGCCACTGTGATCTCACAGGGGATTTCCGGTATCTTATGTCTGGTGTACATAGTGAAAAAGGTACCGCTTCTGCATATGAAGAGGGAACACAGAGTTCTGGAGAAAAATTCTGTCCGCTTTCAGATCAAGGTGGGCATTCCCATGGGACTTCAGTTTTCCATCACCGCTCTGGGCATCATGATCCTGCAGAGCGCGCTCAATGGATTCGGAGCCAGGGCAGTGGCGGGATTCACTGCCTCCACAAAAGTCATGCAGTTGATCAATCAGGCCATGATCTCTATCGGCGTCACCATGGCGACCTATTCCTCACAGAATATCGGGGCGGGAAGGTTCGACCGGATCAGAAAAGGGGCCAGGGTTTCCACTGGGATGTCTGCTGCCTATGCAGTGCTGGTTACGGTGATTCTGCATTTCTTTGGCAAATATATGGTGCGCATGTTTATTGATGGAGGCCAGACAGATGTGCTTGGATACTGCGAGATGTATTTTTCCATCATCGCGCCGTTTATGCTGATTTTGGGAACTATTTTTATATACAGGAACATTCTGCAGGGAATGGGATTCGGTTTTGTGCCTATGATGGCAGGGGCGGCTGAACTGGCGGCAAGGACAGCCGCAGCCTTTACCGCACGTCATTTTGGCTCCTTTGAGGGAATCTGCTGGGCGGACCCGCTGGCATGGGTGGCAGCGGCAGCGCCTCTTGTGATCACGTACCTGTGGAGAATGAAGAAATTGGAGAGGGAAGCATATGAGAGAAAATAAAAAGACAGCGGGACATCTGATGGCTTTGTTTACCGTAGTGGTGTGGGGAACTACTTTTATCTCCACAAAGGTACTGCTTCGGGAGTTTACTCCTATTGAAATTCTGCTCTTTCGGTTTCTCATCGGTTTTGCGGCACTCTGCCTGGTGGATCACAAGAGACTGAAGACAAAAAAGAAGAGCCATGAGCTTTTGTTTGTGGCTGCGGGGATCAGCGGTGTCACCCTGTATTTCCTGCTGGAGAATATTGCGCTGACTTTTACCTATGCCTCTAATGTGGGCGTGATCGTGGCAGCAGCGCCTTTCTGCACGGCTATTCTTGGATTTGTTTTCCTGAGGGATGAGAAGCTGAAGGTTGGTTTTTTAGTGGGATTTGTGATCAGCATAGGGGGGATCATCCTGCTCAGCTTCAACGGACAGAAGTCCTTTCACCTGAATCCCAAAGGGGATGTGCTGGCGCTTCTGGCTGCGGTGGTGTGGGCCTGTTATTCGGTGCTCATAAAGAAGATCAGCGGCTATGGGTATCAGACCATTCAGATAACCAGGCATGTGTTTTTCTATGGTATCCTCTTTATGCTGCCGGCTTTGTGTTTTATGGATTTTCACTGGCAGTTTTCCAGGTTCAAAAATCCAGTGCTGCTGGCCAATATCCTGTTCCTGGGACTGTGTGCCTCTGCCCTGTGTTTTGTGACCTGGAATCTGGCTGTGAAGATCGTGGGGGCTGTGAAGACAAGCGTATACCTGTATCTGGTTCCGGTGGTCACCATTGCGGCGTCAGTCCTGGTCCTCCATGAGAAAATTTCCGCAGTGTCTGTTCTTGGCACTGCAATGGTGCTGACAGGACTTGTATTGTCAGACAGAGGCCGGGCCGCGGCGAAAAATAATTAGAAAATGTTGGCAAAACAACTTTTTTAATTGAGTGAAAAGTGTATAATGATAAAAAAAATAAAAACCGTTTTTCGGGCTGTCCGAAAGACGGTTTTACAATATTGGGAAAAGCGGGGATAAGCAGAAATGAGAGAGATAGAGACAACAAAAGCGGCAGGACATATTCTCTGCCATGATATCACACAGATCATAAAAGGAGAAAAAAAAGGACCTGTGTTCCGGAAAGGCCATGTGGTCAGGGAGGAGGACATTCCTGTCCTTTTATCAGTGGGCAAAGAGCATCTGTATGTATGGGAAAAGACAGAGGGGATCCTCCATGAAAATGAGGGGGCCCAGATCCTCCGGGATATCTGTAAGAATGAATACATGAGCGAGTCAGAAATAAAAGAAGGTAAAATAGAGCTGACGGCCCAGACAGACGGGCTTTTCAAAATAGACAGAAAGAAGCTGCTGGCAGTGAACTCCCTGGGAGAAATGATGATCGCTTCCCGCCATGGGGATTTTCCGGTTAAAAAAGGAGACAAGCTGGCAGGGATGCGCATCATTCCTCTGGTGATCGAGGAAGAGAAGATGGAGCGGGCAAAAGAGGCAGCAAAAGGGGCGCCTGTTTTTCAGATCCTGCCCTACAGGGAGAAAAAGGCAGGCATTGTGACTACGGGCAGTGAGATTTCCAAGGGCCTGATCCAGGATACCTTCGGACCTGTGATCGAGAAAAAGCTGGGCGAGTTTCCAGTGGAAATCATGGGACAGGTGTATCCGGGCGATGACAAAGAGAAGATCACAGAGGAAATCCTTGGGTTTATTGAGCAGGGCGCAGATCTGGTGGTCTGTACAGGGGGAATGAGTGTAGACCCCGATGACCGCACACCCGGAGCGATCAAGGATACAGGCGCTGAGATCATTTCCTATGGGGCACCGGTACTGCCGGGAGCCATGCTCTTAGTAGCCTATTACAAAAAAGACGGGAAAAACATTCCTATCGTAGGGCTTCCGGGGTGCGTGATGTACGCCAAGAGAACGGTATTCGACTTGGTACTGCCCAGGATCATGGCAGATGACCCTATTGAAAGAGAAGAACTGGCAGCTCTTGGAGAGGGCGGACTGTGTCTGAACTGCGATGTCTGTACCTTCCCCAACTGCGGATTTGGAAAAGGAAGATGATATATGGCTGACAGAGAAATGTATCTGCAAATCGCTGGACTGTTTGCCGGGCGGGATGAGATTACCATTGAGACCACCCTTTCAGGCGGACATGCAGGAGAGAAAAGAATTCTGACCGGGGAGGAGCGGATGCTTCCTCCGGGAGAACATGTATACAGGGAGACCCTTTATGGGAGAAGCCGGGCGGTCGTCTGCGGCGGAGGCCACGTCTCCCAGGTACTTGTACAGTTTTTAAAAATGCTGGACTTCTATGTGACTGTGATCGACGAAAGGGAGGAGTTCGCCAACAAAGAACGGTTTCCCCATGCGGATGAGATCCTGTGCATGGATTTTGATGAGGGACTGGAAATCGGAAGCTTTGGAGAACATGCCTATTACATTATTGTGACCAGAGGGCACAAAGATGATTACCGCTGTCTATGTTCTATTTTGAAAAAGAAAAGAGATTATGTGGGCATGATCGGCAGCAGAGGAAAGGTTGCCCTGTCTTTTGAAAAATTGCGCCGGGATGGTTTTGAGGAGGAAGAGATCAGGAAGATCCACGCTCCTATCGGCCTCGCCATCGGTGCGCAGACGCCTGCGGAGATCGGCGTGAGCATCTGCGCGGAGATGATCCAGGAGAAAAATAAATACCCCCGCAAGACTCTGGAGGAAGATGTTCTTAAAGGGATCAGGGATGAAAATGCAGTGACTATGGTAACTGTGGTGGAAAAATCAGGTTCTTCCCCCAGGGGAGAGGGGACCAGGATGGTGGTGTGCAGGGACGGAAGCATATACGGAACCATCGGCGGCGGTCCCATTGAATTTGCCGCTGTGAAAGAAGCCCGGGATTTTTCTGATCCAGGGGGCTTTTCCATCCGGGAATATGACCTCTCCAATTCCAAAGCGGCTACTCTGGGAATGGTCTGCGGCGGAAGAGTCAAAGTGTTGTTTGAAAAGCTTTGAAAGCAGGCTGATCGTTTTATGTCCGCCGGGCGGGATGTGCACAAGAGATTTGACGGACAGAAAAACAGCGGCCGGCTTTGGCTGAGCTGGGAATAACACGGAGATTGACAAGAGTCAGGGAGGATGTATTTATGAAAAAAAGAACAGCAGGTCTTTTGGGTATTTTTTTGGCGGCAGCCATGATGACTGCAGGATGCGGCAGTGACAGCGGCCAGGATACAGCAAAAGATACAGAGCAGAAAACAGAGGCAAAGGACAGTGCCGAATCGAAGGACACTGCAAAGGAAGATGTCAGTGCAGCCGATGAGAAGGCGGATGATACGGACAAAGCGGACACGGAGGAGCCTGTCACCATTTTGATGGCAGCAGCAGCCAGTCTGGAATATTCCATGAAGGATGAGCTGATTCCCATGTTCCAGGAGCAGCATCCGAATATCACGGTGGAAGGGACCTATGACAGTTCAGGAAAGCTTCAGACACAGATAGAATCAGGAATTGACGCTGATCTATTCTTCTCTGCGGCGGAAAAGCAGATGACAGCCCTGAAAGATGAAAACCTGATCGACGGGGATTCCATACAGAATCTGCTGGAGAACAAGATCGTGCTTGTGGTTCCTTCCGATAAAAAGGACGCGTACACGAAATTTGAGGATGTGGTGAACGCAGAGACCATCGCAGTGGGAGACCCTGAGAGCGTGCCTGTGGGACAGTATTCCCAGGAGGCACTCACAAGCCTGGGACTCTGGGATCAGGTATCAGCAAAAGCCAGCCTGGGAACCAATGTGACAGAAGTGCTGAACTGGGTATCTGAGGGAAGCGCTGATGCCGGTATTGTTTACGCCACAGATGCGGCTACCAAGAAGGACAGTCTGGCTGTGGTTGCGGAAGCGCCTGAGGGAAGCCTTGCGCAGAAGGTGCTTTACCCCGCAGGTATTGTGTCGAGTTCCACAAAAAAGGATGCAGCACAGTTATTCCTGGACTTTTTAGCTTCTGACCAGGCATCTAAAGTGTTTGAGGAGTATGGATTTACACCAGTGAAATAGAAATCTGGTGTGCTCCTTCACAGGGATCAAAATTATGACGAACAGGCATGGCCGGTATGCATGAACCGGCTGTGTCATTATTCTACAGGGGGATAGGCAGATATGGATTACTCACCGATATGGATATCAGTTAAGACGGCAGCACTTACGATTGTCATCGTTTTCTTCATTGGCTTGGCGGCAGCCAAGCTGGTGGCGGGGCTCAAAAACGAGAAGGCAAAGATGGTGCTGGACGGTATTTTCACCCTGCCTTTGGTTCTCCCACCGACTGTGGCCGGATTCTTCCTCCTATATTTATTTGGGATCCGGCGCCCCATCGGGGCTTTTTTTGTTGAGTATTTCGGAGTCAAGATCGCATTTTCCTGGGGGGCAACCGTGCTGGCGGCAGTGGTGATCGCATTTCCGCTCATGTACCGTTCTGCCAGGGGCGCCCTGGAACAGGTAGATGAGAATCTGATATTTGCAGCCAGGACCCTGGGATTTTCCGAGTGGAGGATTTTCTGGAAGATCATGTTTCCCGCAGCGCTGCCGGGAATCGCAGGCGGCGGCATTCTGGCATTTGCCAGAGGACTGGGTGAGTTCGGGGCCACGGCTATGATCGCTGGAAATATTGCCGGCAAGACGCGGACACTGCCTCTGGCTGTCTATTCCGCAGTGGCGGCAGGGGATATGGAGACTGCTAACAAATATGTGGCCATCATTCTGCTGGTCTCTTTTTTGGTGGTGGTCCTTATGAATTATTTTACGGCAAAAGAGAGAACATACGGAAAGCGGGGAAAGAAAGCATGAGTCTGCAGGTGGATATCAAAAAAAGCTGGAAGGGTTTCTCCCTGCAGGTACGGTTTGAGACAGGGGAAGGACTTCTGGGTATACTGGGGGCTTCCGGCTGCGGTAAGAGTATGACCTTAAAGTGCATTGCGGGGATTGTGACACCTGATGAGGGGAGAATTTTATTAAACGGCAGGACGCTTTTTGACTCGGAGAAAAAAATAAATCTGAAGCCAAGAGACAGGAAAGTGGGATATCTTTTTCAGGATTACGCCCTCTTTCCCAATATGACGGTGAGGCAGAATATAAGCTGTGCTGTCAGGGGAAAGGAAAAGGAGAAACTGGCACAGGAGCAGATACATAACTTCCAGTTGGAGGGATTGGAGGACCAGTATCCACATCAGCTTTCCGGCGGACAGAAGCAGAGGACTGCCCTGGCCCGTATGATGGCCAATGAGCCGGAAGCCCTTCTTCTGGATGAACCGTTCTCTGCCCTGGACTATTATCTGAAGGAACAGCTTCAGGTGCAGATGCTGGATTTTTTGAAGGGATGCAGGAAAGATATGATACTTGTCACCCACAACAGGGACGAAGTGTACCGCCTGTGCGGGAATTTGATGATCATGGACAGTGGGGAGAAGATCAGTATGGGACCCACAAAAGAAATCTTTCGCTATCCCGGCTGTGTGGCTGCCGCGCGGCTGACAGGCTGTAAAAATTTTTCCAGAGCCAGAAAGCTGGATGACACCCATGTTGAGGCCATAGACTGGGGTTTTGTGCTGAGTGCAGAGAAGCTGGTCCCGGATGCCGTTTCTTTTGTGGGGATCCGGGCACATTACTTTACAGCATCCAAAGACGGGAGCCGGGAAAATACCTTTCCCGCGGAACTGGTGGAGACTGTGGAATCACCCTTTGAGATGAATGTGGTCATCCGGAAAAAAGGTATGACGGGGAAAGAGAGAAGCGAACAGATCTGGTGGAAGATGGCAAAAGAAAAGTGGGCAGATATGGAAGGAAGGATTCCAAAATTCCTCCATGTTTCTCCGGAGGATGTACTGCTTCTCACAAACCACTGATCATAGACGGCTGCCCCGGAGGCGCTTTTGCCCGGCAGGAATTCCAACAGGCATGGGGCCAGGGGGTTAAAGATATTTGACAACAGACTGATTACGGCGTAAACTAATAAAAACATTTATGCCGAATCCATACAGACCTGCGCGGCAGAATGTCCGGGCAGGCTTTTTATGTTTTGGTGCACATAAAACAGGCGGAAAATAAGAACGCCTTGTGGGACAGGAGAGGATTATATGGAACAGGATTTGAGAAGACAGGTTTTAAACATTCTGGAAAAAAACAGCAGGCTTTCCGCAGCAGAGATCGCAGTCATGACAGGTACAGATGAGCAGACAGTGGCAGATCTGATCTCCACACTGGAAAAAGAGGGGATCATCTGCGGATATCACACGCTCATCAACTGGGATAAGGAAAATGATGATTCCGTGACAGCCCTCATTGAGCTGAAGGTGACACCCCAGGGAGGCGACGGATACAACAAGATCGCAGAGCAGATATACCAGTATCCCCAGGTGGAGACACTGTATCTCATGTCAGGCGCCTATGATTTTCTGGTGCTGCTGAGGGGAAAGAGCATTAAGGACATTTCACTTTTCGTCTCAGAAAATCTGGCATCTATTGAGGAGGTGCAGAGTACAGCCACATATTTCACCCTTACAAAATATAAGGAGCAGGGAGTCAACCTTGCAAGGAAAAAACAGGACGGAAGAATGGTGATCACTTTATGAGAGAATTTGTCACAGAAAAAGTAAAACAGATCAAGCCATCCGGTATCCGGAAGTTTTTCGACATTGTCAGTGAAATGCCGGATGCCATCTCTTTGGGGGTGGGAGAACCGGATTTTGACACGCCCTGGCATATCCGTGAGGAGGGAATCCGTTCCCTGAAGGCCGGGAGAACATTTTATACCTCCAATGCAGGATTGATGCCTCTAAGACAGGAGATCAGCCGATACATAAAAGACAGACTACAGCTTGACTATGATCCTGAATCAGAGGTCATGGTCACAGTGGGGGGAAGCGAAGCCATTGACATTGCCTTCCGTACAGTTCTGGAACCTGGGGATGAGGTGGTCATCCCGGAACCTGCCTTCGTGTCCTATGTGCCCTGTGTGCAGCTTGCAGGGGGTGTGCCGGTGACTATTCCCTTAAAGGCTGAGAATGAATTCCGTCTGAAGCCATGGGAACTGGAAGCCGCCATAACACCTAAGACAAAGGCGCTGCTTTTATCCTATCCGAACAATCCTACCGGTGCTATTATGACAAGGGAGGACCTGCAGGCACTTCTGGACATCATTGAAAAGCACGATCTTCTGGTGATCTCCGATGAGATATACAGCGAGCTGACTTATAATTCCAAACATGTGAGCATTGCGTCCCTTCCGGGAATGCAGAGAAGATGCGTGGTCATCAACGGATTTTCAAAGTCCTATGCCATGACAGGCTGGAGACTGGGGTATGCCCTGGCGCCCCGGGAGATCATGGAGCAAATGGTGAAGCTTCATCAGTTTGCCATCATGTCGTCCCCAACCACAAGCCAGTATGCTGCCATAAGCGCCTTGAAAAACGGGAATTCCGACGTGATGGAAATGCGTCTTGCCTATGATCAGAGAAGGCGTTTCCTCCTTCACGAGATGGAAAGGCTGGGGATTCCATGCTTTGAGCCAAGAGGGGCTTTTTACATATTTCCAGATATTACAAAATTCGGCATGAGTTCTGAGGAATTTGCCACAGAGCTTCTCAGGGAGGAGAAGGTGGCAGTGGTTCCGGGCAGCGCCTTCGGTGAGTGTGGAGAGGGATTCATTCGGATATCCTACGCTTATTCCATAGAAGAACTGAAGGCCGCCCTGGCCCGGATCGAGGCTTTTTTGAAAAAAATACGTCAAAATAAGTAGAAAATACTGGACAATTGGCGGATCAGATTATATTATAAGTTTTATACTTTAACCTGCAAAAGAGGCCGTGGGCCGGCCTCTTGGTCATTCTGTTCCGGTACATAAGACCAGAATGCGGATTGGAGAATAAGGAGGATATGAAAGTAATGAGAAAAGTAGTAAAATTCGGCGGCAGCTCCCTTGCCAGCGCAGAACAGTTTCGGAAAGTCGGCGATATCATCCGCGCTGACGAGAGCAGAAGATATGTGGTGCCCTCTGCACCGGGAAAGCGTTTTTCCGCAGACACGAAAGTCACCGATTTATTATATCAGTGCTACCAGGCGGCAGAGAAGGGCGGAGCGGAGTTTAACGCTGTTCTTTCCGAGATCAAGAGCCGTTATCAGGAGATCATAGACGGCCTGGAGCTTTCCATTTCCCTGGAAGAGGATTTCGGCATTATAGAAGAAAATTTTAAAAAACAGATCGGGGAGGAGTACGCAGCCTCCCGGGGTGAGTTCTTAAACGGCAAGGTTATGGCGGATTACCTGGGCTTTGAGTTTGTGGACGCTGCCCGTATCATCCGTTTTGACGGGGAGGGGCAGTTTGACGCGGAGATGACCAACCGGCTTACCAGAGAGTGCCTGAAAAATATGGAGTATGTGGTAGTACCCGGCTTTTACGGCGCCATGGAGGACGGTACGGTTAAGACCTTCTCAAGAGGCGGTTCCGATATCACAGGATCTATCGTCTCCGGCGCGCTGGATGTGGACTTATACGAGAACTGGACAGATGTATCAGGCTTTCTGGTGACAGACCCCAGGATCATCAAGGAACCAAAAGTTATTGACACCATTACTTATCGTGAGCTGCGTGAGCTGTCCTATATGGGGGCCACAGTGCTCCACGAGGAAGCAATCTTCCCAGTAAGAAAAGCGGGGATCCCCATCAATATCAGGAACACCAACGCGCCTGATGACGCGGGAACCATGATCGTGGAGGATACCTGCAAAAAACCAGCCTATACCATCACCGGTATTGCGGGCAAAAAAGGGTTCTGTTCCCTCTTTATTGAAAAATCTCTGATGAACTCAGAGATCGGCTTCGGCAGAAAGGTGCTGCAGGTTCTGGAGGAGCAGGGTATCTCTTTTGAACACGTGCCCTCAGGCATTGACACCATGACGGTATTTATCCATCAGGATGAGTTTGCGGAGAAGGAACAGCAGGTGATCGCAGGGATTCACCGCATGGTAAACCCTGATTATATGGAGCTGGAATCAGATTTGGCACTGATCGCAGTGGTTGGCCGCGGCATGCGTTCCAACAGAGGAACCGCAGCCAGGATCTTCGCAGCACTTGCCCATGCCAACATCAATGTCAAGATGATCGACCAGGGCTCCAGTGAGCTGAATGTCATCATCGGCGTGAAGAACGAAGATTTTGAAGGGGCAGTCAAAGCCATCTACGACATTTTCGTGACAACACAGCTTTAAGAAAAGAGGATATAAAAACAGCATGAAACTGGTTATCATAGAGCCGCTTGGGGTGGAAAAGGAAAAACTTCTGGCAATAGCCCGGGAATATGTATCTGCCCAGGTGGAAATTATATATTATGACACAAAAGTCACGGACACAGCATCCCTCATTGAGAGGGGAAAAGATGCGGATATCATTGTTGTATCTAATCTTCCCATGAATGGGGAGGTGATCCGCGGATGTGAAAAGCTAAAGCTTCTCTCTGTGGCATTTACCGGCGTGGACCATATTGATCTGCAGGCGTGCAGGAAAAAGGGTACTGTGGTGTGCAACTGCGCCGGATATTCCACGGCTGCGGTTGCAGATCTGGTGTTTGGCATGCTGATCGCCCTGTACAGGAATCTGATCCCCTGTAATGAGGTGGTGAGACATGAGGGAACCAAGGACGGCCTTGTGGGTATGGAGCTGGAAGGGAAAAAATTCGGAGTGATAGGCACCGGAGCCATCGGTATGCGCACAGCAAGGATCGCCCAGGCTTTTGGCTGTGAAGTCTTAGCCTGGAGCAGAACCAAAAAAGATATGCCGCAGGTGGCCTATATGCCGCTGGAGGAGCTGCTGGCAGCCTGTGATATCATCTCTCTCCATGTGCCGCTGACAGAGGAGACACGCGGGCTCATCGGAGAGAAGGAACTGGCTCTTATGAAGGAGAGCGCAGTGCTCATCAATACAGCTAGAGGCCCGGTGGTGGACAGTAATGCCCTTGCAGAGGCACTTCAGTCAGGAAAGATCGCGGGTGCCGCTGTGGATGTGTTCGAGACAGAGCCCCCTGTTGCGTCCGACCATCCGCTTTTGCAGGCTAAGAATCTGATCGCCACTCCTCATGTGGCGTTTGCCACAAAAGAGGCGATGGTGAAACGCGCGCATACGGTCTTTGAAAACGTAAAAGCCTGGGAGACGGGAAAAGCGCAGAATGTAATATAGAGCTGACAGCAGGAGGAAGCAAAATGAACAAATATATGAATATGAACAACAAAAACATGAGCAGAAAAAACGGAACCCTGAAGTGGGTGGGGCTTGTGGAGCTGATCATGGGTGCTTTGAACTTGTCAAACGGTCTGTTGTCCATGTATGTCCTGTTCTCACAGGGCCAGGCAGTGCTGGATGAGATACAGAAGAATAATAATATTACAGTGACCATGTCGGAGATGACCATTTCTGTTTTGGTGACAGTGGTGCTGGGAGCCGCTATGCTGGCTGCAGGTCTGATCGCCATGATGTTTAACGGCATCAAAGGAAAAGAGAAGCTGCCGTTTGTCATGGGAATCATTCTTTTGGTATGCATCCTGGCATCCAATATCATCAATATTGTCATGCTGAGAAGCACTTTCAGTCTCTCCTTTATCCTGTGGGTAGTGATCCACGGCCTGTATCTGTATGGCGCTTACCGTAACAAGCAGAATATAGAGACTGAGAATCTGTAGAAGAGAGTGGATAAAATGGAAGTTTACAGACATAAGACCCAGTATTATGAGACGGACCAGATGGGCATTATCCATCACTCCAACTACATCCGCTGGTTTGAAGAGGCCAGGACAGACTTTCTTGAGAAGCTGGGGATGGGATATGACAAGATGGAGGCAGAGGGGATCATAAGCCCTGTGCTCTCCGCGTCCTGTGAGTACAGGACCATGACCCATTTCGGGGAGACTGTGGCTGTTGCCGTTGCCCTCACAAAGTATAACGGCGTCAGGCTGGAACTGGAATACACGGTCACCAATGCCGACAGCGGGGAAGTGCGGGCAGTGGGAACCTCAGAGCATTGTTTTTTGGACAGGGAGGGCAATATCCTTTTTCTGAAGCGGAGCAGTCCTGAGTATCATAAAATGCTGGAAGCATATGCGAAAAGATAAAAAAATTTCCGGATCCTCTTGACAGGAGACCGGAATTTTTTTATACTGTAAGTGTACTAAGACACATAGTACACTGGATACACACAAACAGGAACAAGAAGAAAAGAGGAAACTCTATGATTGTGATTGATTACCAGAACCGAAAACCGATTTACGAACAAATTGTAGAGCGTTTTCAGATGCTGATCGTAAGAGGCGTGCTGGAACCGGATTCTCAGATGCCGTCTGTCCGTTCTCTGGCAACGGAGCTGTCCATCAACCCCAATACGATTCAGAAAGCATACACCATTCTGGAGCAGCAGGGATACATTTACCCCGTTAAGGGAAGAGGGAATTTTGTGTCCGGCGGCAGGAATCTTGTGGAACAGAAGAAGGAAAACTTCTTTCAGAAGCTGAGGATCGTTATCAGAGAAGGGATTGAACTCGGTGTAACAAAAGAGGAGTGTGTGGGCCGGACTGCGGCGCTGTACGAGGAGGTTAGCCATGATTAGAGCAGAACATTTGTCAAAAGCCTTTGGGGAGATAAAGGCTGTGGACAACATTGACATTGAGATTCCGGATAACAGCATATTTGGCCTGGCGGGAACAAACGGTGCAGGAAAGAGTACCTTTCTGCGTCTTTTATCCGGTGTTTTGAAACCGGATCAGGGGAGTATTATGATAGACGAAAAGCCTGTCTACGAGCAGGAGGAGATAAAGCGGGAGATTTTCTTTCTGCCTGACAGCGCATATTTCATTCCCAATGCCACAGGACGGTCCATGGCGGACTGGTACGCAGTCTATTATCCCAAATTTGACAGGAAACGGTTTGACGAGCTGGCGAAAAAGCTGGATTTAGATACCGGAAGAAAGATACATACCCTTTCAAAAGGAATGAAGCGTCAGGTATCCATGCTCCTGGGCGTCTGCGCGGGCACAAAGTATCTCTTTTGTGATGAGACCTTTGACGGTCTTGACCCGGTAATGCGGCAGGCAGCCAAAAGTATTCTGGCCTATGAAGTCACAGAGCGGGAGTTTACCCCTGTGATCGCCTCCCATAACTTAAGGGAGCTGGAGGACATCTGTGACCATGTGGGGCTTCTGCACAAGGGCGGTGTTCTTCTGTCAAGGGAAGTGGAGGATATGAAGCTTCACATCCACAAGATCCAGTGTGTGATCCAGAATCCCGTGCTGGAAGAGGAGCTGTTAAGGGAACTGGAAGTGATACAGCACGAGAAACGTCTGTCCCTGATGACTCTGATCGTCAGAGGGGAAAAAGACAGGATCATGGAGATCGTGGAGAGTAAGTTCCCGGTATTTGCGGAAATGATTCCGCTGACCCTGGAAGAAATCTTTATCAGTGAAACGGAGGTAGCGGGATATGACATCAAAGATCTCTTTTACTAAGATGGTGCTGCAGAATGTGAAGGAAAGAGGTGCATGGCTTCTTGTCTCATTTCTGGCAATGCTGATGGCGCTTCCGGTCCAGACTATGATGCGGCTGGACAATGTGGCTGCTTACGGCCTGAAACCAAAGGAGCTGGAAAAGGAAGCAGCCAATGTGTTTTTGAATGTCACTGGATTTGACAACATTTTTCTGCTGCTTTTGGTGGTAGTCTCTGCCTTCTGCCTGGGAATGACCGGTTATATGTACCTGTATTCCAAGGAGAAGACCGATTTTTATCACAGTCTGCCCTTGAAGAGAGAGCGGATGTATTTTGTGCCTTATGTGAGCGGGATACTGATCTTTGTCCTGCCTTATCTTTTGAACCTGCTGCTGGCACTGCTTGCGGGAGCAGTCAAGGGAACGTTTCCCGAGGGCGCGGTTTCCATGGCCTTTGGCGCGTTTTTGAACCATATGGTGTTCTTTCTGGTATTTTATCATGTGGCTATACTGGCTGTGATGCTCACCGGGAATCTGTTCACCGGCGCAATGGCATATGCTGCTTTTCTGAGCTATGGATTTATCATAAAAGAGGTTTTTATAGGAATGGCGGAACGGTTTTTCCAAACCGTGGTGCCTTCCATGCTGCAGGGCGGGTCTGTCAGTATCTTCAGATTATCCTTCCACACAGGCGGATGGACGTTTTCCCCGCTGTATGCCTATTACCGGTCAATTTCGGATGCGGTAGGCATATCGGGCAGAAATATCCCATGGCTGTATATGGGGATTGGAGCCGCATCCGCTATTGTGGTTTTGGCTCTCTGCATTCTGGTATTCCGTCTGCGTCCGTCAGAAAGTTATCACAAGGCAATTGCTTTTAAAAAGCTGGAGCCGTTTATAAAGACGGCAGTGGTATTTCCCTTTTCTGTTTTGTTTGCTCTGGGCATCAGTTCAGGGATCGGAAAACACGTATTCGGTTGGTTTGTGGTGATCCTTGTGTTCACTGCCTGGGTATTATCCACTGCCATGGACTTTTTGTACCGTATGGATATCCGGGAAAGTCTGCGGCCCCGCATCTCAACAGGTGTAGTCCTGGGAATGCTGGCGGTCACCACGATCATTTACCGCTTCGATGTTCTGAAAGCAGATACCTATCTCCCGAAAGAGGACAAGATAGAATCTATGTCTGTCTATATTGAAAAGATGAACGGTCTCTACAGTTATCCGTATGATTCTGCCTATAACAGAGGAAGCAGCCAGATGAAAGCGTATCTGGACAACACCAAATTTGAAAAATTCCAGGATATTTACAGCCTTGCAAAAATGGGTGTGGAGGTCCAGAAGGATAACGACGGTTTCCTGAAACTGAAGGATGAAGAGTCAGTTCTCTATTACTGTGTGAGATATCATTTGAAGTCAGGAAGAGATGTGTACCGGTACTATGAGATCAAGCAGGATGATGCGGCAGTTTCCCTGATGGGAAAGATTTATGACAGTTGGGAATATAAGGAGCAGACTCTTCCTGTGGAATTTATAGATGAGGAGAAGATCACAGAGATTTCTCTTAAAGATATCCACACTACCAATAAACAGGTTACAACCTCAGAAGAAATGATGAGGAAAATATTCAAGACCTACAAAAATGAATGGGAGAGCCTGAGCTTTGAGGAGAGTACAAGCCAGCAGGTTGTGGGATTTTTGTATGTGGACAGTCTTACGGGGGATAAGAACCTGAAAGATTCGGATTCCTCTGTGGACTATGGAAGTGTACAGACACAGTCACTCCCTCTGTATGAAGGATTTGTGAACACCAGAAAGCTTTTGGAGGAGGCAGGATGCCCTGTCTATACTGCAGAAGATGTGGACAAGATAGAAAAAGTGGTGCTGACTTCAGCAGATGAGGTTGGAAATGAGGAGGACTTTACCTTCACAGAACCGAAGGATATAAAGGAAATACTGGAAAACTCCATGTTTGACCAGTACAGCAATCCCGCCACGGACAGCTATCCTAATTATTCAAAGAGTGTCCGTATTTACTGGAAGGATGATACAGGTGAGTCAAAAGACAGAGTTTATCTTGGCAAAGACCTGCCCTCCTGTGTAAAAAAGGTACTGAAAACCGAAGATTGACGAACCGTCTGATATAGATAAAAACAGGGGCTGCCGCAGGAATATGCGGCGGCCCTTTGTCGTGGTTGACAAGGCGGGAACAAAGAGGGTAAAATATAAATATCAATGATTCCGGCCCCAGTGATATCCGGCGGAAGGAAGAGGAAAACAACATGAAGAGACAATTATCCTTTGAGAATGAAAAGGAACTGATACTGGTGGGAAAGGCACTCTCCTCGGAGATCCGGATCCGGATCCTGAAGCTTCTGGACGAAAATCCCCTGTGTGTCAATGAGATCGCAGAGATCCTGCAGATCCCGCCCTCCTCAGCAGCTTTAAATGTGCGGGTGCTGGAGGAAGCAGGGCTGATCCGGACTGAACTGAAACCGGGAGTGCGCGGCTCTATGAAGCTCTGTATTCGACAGAACGAGGAACTGGTGATCCATCTGCAGCAGTTGAGAGGCAAAAAGCATGAGGAGATCATCTCCATGCCTGTAGGTAATTATGTGGACTATAAGATCACGCCCACCTGTGGTATGGTCAATGACGAGGAGTATATTGACGGAGAGGACGAGCCAAGGTGTTTTTATGACCCCAGGCGGACCACGGCAAAGCTGGTCTGGTTTTCTTCCGGTTATCTGGAATACCGGTTTCCAAATGCGGGGATCCAGGGGAGCCGGGTGAAGCGTCTGGAAATTTCCGCGGAGCTGTGCTCTGAGACAGCGGATTATGATCTGGACTGTCCCTCAGACATTACGCTTTGGGTCAACGGTGTGGACGCGGGAACCTGGACCTGTCCAAGTGATTTCGGAGGCAGAAGGGGGAAACTCAATCCTGACTGGTGGGAGGATAAGAATTCCCAGTATGGTAATCTGAAAAAATGGGTCATGGACCAGAACGGAACCTATCTGGATGGAGAGAAGGTGAGCAGTGTGCCCGTATCCGGGTATGACCTGGTGGAAGGCCCTTACATTTCCGTGCGTATCGGTATTAAGGAGGACGCGGCCCATATCGGCGGTGTAAATATCTTCGGCAGCAGTTTTGGGGACTTCCCACAGGATATCCTTATGCGGATTGAATATTGAAAAAAATATTTCCTGTGCTATAATAAAAGAACAGGAAAAATGTTTTAAAACAAAATTATTATAACGAATGCCCTGACAGACGGCACTCGTTGTATAGGAACATAGGAGGTAGGGAGGATGAAGCGAAAACTGCAAAACCGGTTTTGCGAGCTGTTTGGCGCTGACGGCGACATCCGTTTCTATTTTTCACCCGGCCGTGTGAACCTGATTGGGGAGCACACAGACTACAATGGAGGACATGTATTGCCATGTGCCCTCACGAATGGTACATATGGAGCGGCAAGGGTCCGGAAGGACCGGAAGCTGCGCCTTTACTCTGAAAATTTCAGCAACGCGGGGGTTTTTGAGACCAGCCTGGATGACCTGGCATATCATGACAGGGCGGGATGGACCAACTACCTGAAGGGGGTCATCTGGACATTCTGCACCAAGGGCTATCCTGTGGAGAAGGGTCTTGACTTGGTGATCGGGGGCAATATCCCCAATGGCTCAGGGCTTTCCTCCTCCGCCTCCATAGAGCTTCTTATGGCTATGGTTTTAAAAGATTTGTATGGCTTTTCTGATCTGACAAAAACAGATATGGCACTCTTTGGACAGTATGCGGAGAACAAGTTCTGCGGTATGAACTGCGGGATCATGGACCAGTTTACTGTTGCAATGGGGAAGAAAGGCCATGCCATTTTCCTGGATACCAGCAATCTGAATTATGAATATGTGCCCGTCAAACTGGGGAATGCGTCCCTTATCATTTCTGTCAGCAATAAGAAAAGAAGGCTGACGGATTCCAAGTATAATGAGAGGCGAAGGGAATGCGAGGCAGCGCTCAAAGAGCTTCAGTCAGCAGTAAATATCCGTTCTCTGGGAGAGTTGACGGGGGAGGCCTTTGAGGAGGTCAGGGAGATCATCAAAGACCCGGTGCATTTAAAGCGGGCACGTCATGCAGTCTATGAGAATCAGCGGACCATACAGGCGGAAAAAGCGCTCAAAGAGCGTGACCTGAAGCTGTTCGGCAGGCTTATGAATGAGTCACACATCTCGCTGAGAGATGACTACGAAGTTACAGGAAGGGAACTGGACACTCTGGCAGAAGCAGCCTGGAACCAGCCCGGTGTACTGGGATCCCGTATGACAGGGGCAGGCTTTGGCGGCTGCACGGTCAGTATTGTGGAGAATGGCTTTGTAGACGCGTTTATACGGAATGTTGGCTCTTTTTATAAGAAAAAAATCGGTTACAGTGCGGATTTTTACAAGGTGGAGATCGGTGCGGGTGCCGGAAGAATCGGATAACAGGAAGGGGAAATACTATGTTGAACAACAGTATTAAAAAACTTGTGCAGTACGGATTGGAGACAGGCCTGGTGCCTGCGTGTGAGAGAAATTATACCATCAACCTGCTTCTGGACCTGTTCCGTCAGGACGACTACGAGGAGCCTGAGGAGGAGTACAGAGATGTGGATCTGGAGGAAACCCTGGACGAGCTGCTTTGCGAGGCTGTAAAACGCGGCCTGATCGAGGACAGCATCGGTTACCGCGATTTGTTTGACACAAAGATCATGAACTGTCTCATGCCGCGTCCGGCACAGGTGCAGGATAAATTCTGGAAGGAATATGAGAAATCCCCGGAGACAGCTACAGATTTCTTCTACAAGCTGAGCCAGGACAGCGATTATATCCGCCGCTACCGTATTAAAAAGGATAGAAAATGGACAGTGGACAGCCCTTACGGCACCATTGACATCACTATCAATCTTTCAAAACCGGAAAAAGACCCAAAAGCCATTGCAGCGGCTAAAAACGCAAAACAGAGCAGCTATCCCAAATGCCTTCTCTGCATGGAGAACGAGGGATACGCAGGCCGCCTGAACCATCCGGCCAGAGAAAACCACAGGATCATACCGATCACCATCAATGAGAGTGGGTGGGGATTCCAGTATTCCCCTTATGTATATTACAATGAACACTGCATCGTGTTTAACGGACAGCATGTCCCTATGAAAATCGAGAGGAACGCTTTTGTAAAGCTCTTTGACTTTGTAAAACTGTTTCCTCACTATTTCCTGGGGTCCAATGCGGATCTGCCTATAGTGGGCGGCTCTATCTTAAGCCATGATCACTTCCAGGGCGGACATTATACCTTTGCCATGGCGAAAGCACCCATGGAGGAGAGTGTTGTCATACCCGGGTATGAGGACGTGGAGGCAGGCATTGTACACTGGCCCCTGTCTGTGCTTCGTATCCGTCATAAGGACGAGAAGCGCCTCATAGATCTGGCAGCGCATGTACTTGAGAACTGGAGAGGCTATACAGACGAGGAGGCCTTCATCTTTGCTGAGACGGACGGGGAGCCTCACAATACCATCACCCCCATTGCCAGAAAAGTGGGAGATACCTTTGAACTGGATCTGACACTCAGAAACAATATCACCACAGAGGAGCACCCCCTGGGTGTCTATCATCCTCATGCGGAGTACCATCATATCAAAAAAGAGAACATCGGTCTCATTGAGGTTATGGGGCTGGCGGTACTTCCCGCAAGGCTGAAAGACGAGCTGGAACTGCTGGCATCCTACATTCTGGAGGGCAGAGATCCGGCAGAAAATGAGATGCTGGAAAAGCATGCCGACTGGGTAAAAGAATTCCTGCCAAAATACGGGGATATCAATGAGAACAATGTGATGGATATTCTCCAGGAGGAGGTAGGACAGGTCTTTGTCAAGGTGCTGGAGGATGCAGGCGTGTACAAATGCACTCCTGAGGGAAGGGCTGCGTTCAAAAAATTCCTTGCTACATTATAGATTATTGGTTATAATAAGATACAAAAAAGACAGGTCGAGCGCCTGTCTTTTTTGTTAAAGATATGCTATACTAAACTATATTGCTGACAGAAGAGAGTGTGAATACAGAATATGAAGGAAAAAAGAGTGGCAGATTCCCAGACGGAGCAGACGTATCTCATGCGTCCCAAGTATCTGAATGGCTACGGCAAGCTTTTCGGCGGGCAGCTCATGGGCTGGATCGACGAGATCGCCAGTATTGTAGCCATGCGGCACAGCGAATCTGAGATCACGACTGCTGCCATAGATAATTTGAATTTTAAGGAGAGTGCCTCTGTGGACGATGTGATCGTCCTGAGAGGAAAGATCACCCATGTGGGGCGTACTTCCATGGAAGTACGGGTGGATACCTATGTGGAGAGCCGCCAGGGGACCAGAAAAATCATTAACCGGGCCTATGTAGTCATGGTGGCAGTAGATGACTGCCAGCATCCCATACCGGTGCCGGGACTTCTGGTAGAGACTGAGGCGGAGAGAGCCGAATGGGAGGGCGGAGAGAAGCGCTATGCCCTCCGCAAACAGCGGCGGATAGAAGGATATTGACCAAGAAGGAGATTAAAATGAGCGAAAAAATCCTGCTGATAGACGGACATAGTATACTGAACAGAGCTTATTACGGCCTGCCTGAACTTACCAACGCAGAGGGGCTTCACACCAATGCCATATATGGTTTTTTAAACATTCTGTTTAAGACCATAGAGGAGGAGAAACCGGATTATCTGACGGTGGCTTTTGATCTGCACGCGCCTACTTTCAGGCATGAGATGTACGATGCTTACAAAGGCACCAGAAAGCCAATGCCCCAGGAGTTAAGGGAGCAGGTACCGGTGATGAAGGACGTGCTGGCCGCCATGGGTGTCTGCATGATCTCCATGGAGGGGTATGAGGCAGATGACCTCCTTGGAACCCTTGCAAAGAAAAGTGAGGCAAAGGGCATGGAAGTGACCGTCCTCTCCGGGGACAGGGATCTTCTGCAGCTTGCCAGCAGCCATATCTGCATCAGGATCCCCAAGACCAGGTTTGGCAAGACCACAGTGGAGGATTATTTCGCAGATGATGTAAAGGAAAAATATCAGTTAAGCCCGGAGCAGATCATTGAGCTGAAAGCACTCATGGGCGATGCGTCTGACAATATCCCGGGGCTTCCGGGAGTGGGAGAGAAGACGGCAACGAAAATCCTGCTGGAATACGGAAGTGTGGAAAATGCCCACGCCCATGCAGAGGACATTAAGCCTAACAAGGCAAAAAATGCTTTTTTGGAGCATTATGATCTGGCTGTTTTAAGTAAAAAGCTGGCTACCATCAACACGGACAGCCCTGTGGAGTACGACTGGGAAAATGCGCGGATCAGGGATTTTTATACCCAGGAAGCCTATGAGTTTTTCAAAGAACTGGAATTCAAAAACTTCCTTTCCCGTTTTGAGGATACCAGTGCCCCGGCAGAGGCTCAGAAAAGCTTTTCCACTGTGACAGAGCTTGATAAAGCAGAGGAAATCTTTGCAAAAGCCAAGAAAAAACCGGAGCTGGGACTTCATATTTTGAAGGAAAACGGGGCGTTTCTGGGACTGGGTCTTGCCTGGCAGGAGGAGGACAGTGTTGTGTCATACTGCTTCCTGCCCCAGGGATTTCTGACGGAGCCTTATCTGCTTGAACAGGCACAGATGCTTTGCCGGGAGGCTGCCATGGTCTCCTCCCTTGATGTAAAGTCCATGCTGCGCCAGATGGATCTGGAGAACCATACAAAGATGTTTGATGCGGGGATCGCAGCGTATCTGTTAAACCCGCTGAAATCTTCCTACACTTACGACGACATTGCCAAGGAGTACCTGGGAGAAATGCTTCCCGCCAAGGAAGATCTGCTGGGAAAACTGAATTATACAAAGGGAATGAAAGAACAGGAGGAACAGGCTGCCTTATCTGTCTGCTACATGGCATATGTGGCCCTGAAAAGCAGGGAACCCCTTAAAAAGGCCCTGGAGGAGACCAAGATGCTGCACCTGTTCACTGATATAGAGATGCCGCTTCTCTTTACCCTCTCCGATATGGAGAAGGAGGGAATCCGTGTAAATGCCCAGGCCTTAAAAGAGTATGGGGACCAGCTCTATGTGAGGATCCAGGAGCTGGAAAAAGAAATCTACAGGGAGGCAGGGGAGGAATTCAATATCAATTCTCCAAAACAGCTTGGAGTCATTTTATTTGAGAAGCTGCAGCTGCCCGGCGGCAAGAAGACAAAGACAGGATATTCCACAGCAGCGGATGTGCTGGAGAAACTGGCACCTGATCATAAGCTGGTGGCCGATATCCTGGAATACAGACAGCTTGCAAAGCTGAAATCCACCTATGCGGACGGTCTTGCAGTCTATATCGGGGAGGATGAGAGAATCCATTCCACCTTTAACCAGACCATCACCGCCACGGGGCGTATCAGCAGCACAGAGCCGAACCTGCAGAATATCCCCATTCGTATGGAACTCGGAAGGTTGATCCGGAAGGTGTTTATCCCAAAAGACGGATATGTGTTTACCGATGCGGATTATTCCCAGATCGAGCTTCGTGTGCTGGCCCATATGTCAGGGGATGAAAAGCTGATCCAGGCCTATCAGGAGGCTCAGGATATCCATCGTATGACTGCGTCCCAGGTATTCCACGTGCCTTTTGATGAGGTGACGGATCTGCAGAGGCGCAATGCCAAGGCTGTCAACTTTGGGATCGTCTATGGGATCAGTTCCTTTGGCCTTTCCCAGGATCTGAGCATCACCAGGAAAGAGGCGGCCCAGTATATAGAAAAATATTTTGAGACATACCCGAAAATCAAAGGATTTCTGGACGGGCTGGTGGCAGAGGCAAAAGAGAAGGGATATGTGACCACCATGTTCGGCAGAAGACGTCCTGTTCCTGAGTTAAAATCCAGCAATTTTATGCAGCGATCCTTCGGCGAGCGTGTAGCCATGAATTCGCCGATCCAGGGGACCGCGGCTGATATTATCAAGATCGCCATGATACGGGTATGGAAAGCGTTGAAAGAACAGAATCTGAGATCACGTCTGCTTCTGCAGGTGCACGATGAACTTCTGGTGGAGACAGCAGAGGAGGAAAAGGAGCAGGTATCCGCGATCCTGGAAAAAGAGATGAAAAATGCCGCCAGTCTGGCTGTATCACTGGAGATTGATATGCATATAGGCAGCAACTGGTACGAGGCAAAATAAATACGCAGATCAGAGCAGACACGGCAGCTCAGATACCTGAACTGTTATAAGGGGAGTACAACGGATAAAGGAGGAATTGTTATGAGAGTCATAGGTGTGACCGGAGGGGTAGGCTCCGGGAAAAGCTTTGTACTAAATTATATTGAAGAGCATTTTGACGCGCGGGTGGTAAAGGCAGATGACGTGGGGCATCTGCTGATGATGCCCGGACAGGCGTGCTATGAGCCGGTTGTCCGGCTTTTTGGAGACTGGATCGTGAATGAGGACGGGTCTCTCAACAGAGAAACCATCGCGCAGATCGTATTTGAAAAGAAGGATATGCTGGAAAAACTGAATAAGATCATTCACCCGGCAGTGAAGAAATATATTGTCAAAGAGATCGAACGCTCCAAAAAAGAGGAGACAGAATTCTTCTTTATTGAGGCAGCTTTATTATTAGAAGATAATTATGATGAAATTTATGATGAAATGTGGTATATTTATTGCGAAAAAGAAGTGCGCATGGAGAGACTTCGCCGGGACAGGGGTTATTCTGAGGAAAAAGCCCAAAGAGTGATGGAAAATCAGATGTCTGAGGATGAGTTTGAAGCCAGGTGTGACTTTTTACTATATAACGACGAAGATGTGGCGCATACCTATCTTCAGATTGAGCGAAGGATGAGAACATATTATGAATCTATGTAGTATTGCCAGCGGAAGCAGCGGTAATTGTATTTATGTGGGCAGCGACAAGGCGGGCATTCTGGTGGATGTGGGGATCAGCGGCAAGAAGATCGAAGAGGGACTCAACACCATTGACCGTACCACTAAGGACTGTGACGGTATCCTGATCACCCATGAGCACTCTGACCACATCAAGGGTTTGGGCGTTATCTCCAGAAAGTATAAGATCCCTATTTACTGTACCCAGGGAACCATGGAGGAGATGCAGCGAATGTCCACTCTCGGCAAGATGCCGGAAGGTCTGTACCGGGTTATACGGGCAGATGAACCCTTTTCCATAGGGGATTTGGACATACATCCCTTTGACATCTCCCACGACGCGGCAGAGCCGGTGGGCTACAGGGTGAACCATGGAGGCAAGTCAGTGGGGATCGCCACGGATCTTGGCAAGTATAATGATTACATAGTGGAACAGCTACAGGGACTGGATGCCCTTTTGCTGGAGGCAAACCACGACGTGAATATGCTGCAGGTGGGAAGTTATCCCTATTACTTAAAACAGAGGATCTTAGGAGAAAGAGGCCATCTGTCCAATGAGTCCGCGGGCAGGCTTTTGTGCCGTCTGCTCCATGACAAGATGAAACAGATCATGCTGGGTCATCTGAGCCGGGAGAACAACTACGAGGCACTGGCTTATGAGACTGTATGCTCAGAGGTGACCATGGGGGAAAATCCATGGTGTTCCTCAGATTTTAAGATTTCCGTGGCGCACAGAGACTGTGCATCGGAGCTGATCTCCGTATAAAAGATTGCCGTAACGGTTCAATATACACTCGGTTACGGTCAAAATTCACCATACAAATAAGAATACATCTGCGAGGAGAAAAAAATGAAGAAGACAATTATCAGTGTAGTAGGACAGGATACCGTAGGGATCATTGCCAGAGTGTGTACATATTTGGCAGAGAACAATATTAACATCCTGGACATTTCCCAGACCATCATTGACGGTTATTTTAACATGATGATGATCACAGACACCAGCAGATCAGAGAAGAAGCTGGACCGGATTTCAGAGGAGTTATCCAAACTGGGTGAGGAGATCGGAGTTATGATCCACGCACAGCATGAGGATATCTTTACGAAAATGCACAGAATCTAAGCTGGAGAACCCGGGAAAGGACAAGAGAAAAATATGATTAACATTTTTGAAGTAAATGAGACCAATAAGATGATAGAGCAGGAAAATCTGGATGTGCGTACTATTACCATGGGTATCAGCCTTCTGGATTGTATTGATTCCGACCTGCAGCAGGTAAACAGAAAAATCTACAATAAGATCACCACCCTGGCAAGGAACCTGGTGGAGACCGGCGATGAGATTTCCGGAGAGTACGGGATCCCTGTTGTGAACAAGAGAATATCCGTAACCCCCATTGCACTGGTAGGCGGTGCGGCCTGCAAAGCGCCGGAGGATTTCGTGACGCTGGCAGAGACTCTGGACCGGGCAGCAAAAGAGGTAGGGGTAAACTTTATCGGCGGTTATTCCGCTCTGGTCTCAAAAGGCATGACAAAGGCGGATGAAATGCTGATCCGTTCCATTCCGGAAGCCCTGGCAGCCACAGAGCGGGTATGCAGTTCTATCAATCTCGGCTCCTCCAAGACAGGCATCAACATGGATGCCGTGAAGCTCATGGGAGAGATCGTACTGGCCACTGCCCAGGCCACAAGGGAGCAGGATTCCCTGGGATGTGCAAAGCTGGTGGTGTTCTGCAACGCCCCGGATGACAATCCTTTTATGGCAGGTGCTTTCCACGGAGTGACAGAGGCAGATGCCATTATCAACGTAGGTGTATCAGGACCGGGTGTAGTGAAGACGGCTCTGGAAAAAGTGCGCGGAAAAGATTTTGAGGTTTTGTGTGAGACCATCAAGAAGACAGCCTTCAAAGTGACACGTGTAGGCCAGCTGGTAGCCCAGGAGGCGTCAAAGCGTCTCGGAATCCCCTTTGGCATTGTGGATCTGTCCCTGGCACCTACGCCGGCCATCGGAGACAGTGTGGCGGATATTCTCCATGAGATCGGTGTGGAATATGCAGGCGCGCCCGGTACAACAGCAGCCCTTGCGCTTCTCAACGACCAGGTGAAGAAGGGCGGCGTTATGGCCTCCTCCTATGTGGGCGGCTTAAGCGGTGCGTTCATTCCGGTCAGCGAGGACCAGGGTATGATCGATGCGGTTAATGCCAATGCCCTGACCATAGAGAAGCTGGAAGCCATGACCTGCGTCTGCTCTGTGGGCCTGGACATGATCGCCATACCGGGTGACACCAAAGCAAGCACGATCTCCGGCATTATTGCAGATGAATGCGCCATCGGTATGGTGAACCAGAAGACAACGGCTGTTCGTCTGATCCCCGTTATCGGAAAAGGTGTGGGGGAGACTGTGGAATTCGGAGGGCTTTTGGGCTATGCGCCGATCATGCCTGTGAACCAATACTCCTGTGAAGCATTTGTAAACAGAGGCGGAAGAATACCAGCTCCTATCCACAGCTTTAAGAATTAAAAACAGAGTGATAATACAGGGACCGGGTTCCGTTGATGGACCGAGGTCCCTGTATTTTTTTAACTCATGGAAATTTTCACCAGAAAAAGTGAAAAAGTTGTTGACAAATTATGTTAGCGTGTGCTAACTTATAAGCAGTTAGAAAAACCTAACTTCGATGACGATGGATAATGAAGGAGTGATGAATATGCCTTTGACTATGGCTTCAACAGGAGAGACAAAGCAGATCAAAAAAGTAGGCGGCAGAGAAGAGATAAGACGTCACCTGGAGAATCTGGGCTTTGTGACAGGTACTGACGTGACCGTTGTTTCCCAGTTAGGCGGAAACGTGATCGTCAGCGTGAAGGATTCCAGGATCGCCATCAGCAGTGAGATGGCCAACCGGATCATGGTTTGACACAGGTTCCGGTTCTGAGATAGATTTGGGCCGCGCCTGATCAAAGGCGGGGTTGTATAGGAAGAGGAGGATATGCAGACATGGAGACACTGCGGAATGTAAAATGCGGACAGAGCGTCAAAGTGGTTAAACTACACGGAGAAGGCGCTGTGAAACGCCGCATCATGGATATGGGGATCACAAAGGGAACGGATGTCTATGTGAGAAAAGTAGCGCCCTTTGGTGACCCAGTAGAGGTTACGGTGAGAGGCTATGAGCTTTCCCTTCGGAAGGCAGACGCGGAGATGATCGAGATTCAGTAGATATGCTGCTGGCTTAAGAGCTGCGGCATTTTTTCAGGGCTTATGGTTAGAATACTCTAACCATATTTTTTGAAAAATAGGTTAGCGAAAGCTAATCCGGAAATACATAAAGGGGTGATAAGCCCGCCTTATGCACAAGGATCCAAAACATTTATGCAGAGGGAGAGAGATAGAGGAGGAAGAGAAGATGTCAGTTAAAATTGCGCTTGCCGGCAACCCGAACTGTGGTAAGACTACGCTGTTCAATGCCCTTACAGGGTCCAACCAGTTCGTGGGAAACTGGCCCGGTGTTACAGTAGAAAAAAAGGAAGGAAAGCTGAAAGGAAACAAGGATGTGATCATCATGGACCTTCCGGGGATTTATTCCCTGTCTCCTTATACACTGGAGGAAGTGGTGGCCAGAAACTATCTGATCGCAGAGCGCCCTGACGCCATACTGAATATTGTAGATGGCACGAACCTGGAGAGGAATCTGTATCTGTCCACCCAGCTTATGGAGCTTGGCATTCCCGTGATCATGGCAGTGAACATGATGGATGTGGTGGAAAAAAACGGAGATATCATAAAGATTGGAGAATTATCCAGACAGCTTGGATGTGAAGTGGTTGAAATCTCCGCTTTGAAGGGAACCGGGATCAAAGAGGCGGCTGACAAAGCGGTGCGTATAGCCGGAAAGAAAAGTGCAGGCGCGCCGGTCCACAGATTCCAGAAACGTGTGGAGGAAGCGCTGGATGAGATCGAATCTTTGCTGGACAGCAAGATTCCGGAAGGTCAGAGACGCTTTTACGCAGTAAAGCTGTTTGAGAGAGATAATAAAATCGGTGAGACCACAACAGGACTGCCGGATGTGGAGGCGATCATCGCTGCTGTGGAAAAAGATTTGGATGATGACTCCGAAAGTATAATCACCAATGAGAGATATACATATATAGGAACAGTTATAAAAAAAGCATACACGAAAAAAAGCAGAGGGAAGATGACCACCTCAGATAAGATTGACGGGATCGTCACAAACCGTTTCCTTGGCCTTCCTATCTTCTTTGCTGTGATGGCACTGGTATATTATGTGTCTGTCAGTACCGTAGGCGGATGGGCCACAGACTGGGTGAATGATGGCGTGTTTGCAGACGGATGGAATTTCCTGGGTATCTCTTCCCTGCACGTCCCTGCCATACCTGAACTGCTGAACAACGGATTGGAAGCTGTCAACTGCGCAGCATGGCTTCAGAGCCTGATCGTGGACGGCATCGTTGCCGGCGTTGGCGCTGTACTTGGATTTGTGCCGCAGATGCTGGTACTGTTTCTCTTTTTAGCCTTCCTGGAGGGATGCGGATACATGGCCCGTGTTGCCTTTATTATGGACCGTATCTTCCGTAAATTCGGCCTTTCGGGAAAATCCTTCATACCGATGCTGATCGGGACAGGATGCGGTGTTCCGGGGATCATGGCCTCAAGGACCATAGAGAACGACAGAGACCGCAAGATGACCATTATGACCACCACATTCATTCCGTGCAGCGCAAAACTGCCGATCATCGCCCTTATTGCAGGTGCCCTGTTCGGCGGCGCATGGTGGGTGGCACCCAGTGCCTACATTGTGGGTGTTCTGGCTATCATCTGCTCCGGTATCATTTTAAAAAAGACCAGGAAATTCTCCGGGGACCCGGCACCTTTCGTTATGGAACTGCCGGCATACCATATGCCTACCGTGGGAAATGTTCTGCGCAGCATGTGGGAGAGAGGCTGGTCCTTTATCAAAAAAGCCGGTACGGTGATCCTTCTTTCCACTATATTTATCTGGTTTACTCAAGGATTTGGATTCGAGAACGGCTCCTTCGGCATGGTGGATGATATGGATCATTCCCTGCTGGCAGCCATCGGAAAAGGCATTTCCTGGCTGTTCATCCCTCTTGGATGGGGAGACTGGAAAGCGGCTGTGGCAGCAGTTTCCGGACTGGTTGCAAAAGAAAATGTGGTCGGTACCTTTGGTATCCTTTACGGATTCTCAGAAGTGGCAGAAAACGGTGCGGAAATCTGGGGAACTCTTGCGGGCAGCTTTACAGCAGCAGCAGCTTACTCCTTCCTGGTGTTCAACCTTTTGTGCGCGCCCTGCTTTGCGGCAATGGGAGCGATCAAACGTGAAATGAACAATGCAGGCTGGTTCTGGTTTGCTATTGGATACCAGACACTGCTGGCTTACTGCTCAGCTCTTGTGATCTACCAGATGGGACATCTGCTGGAAGGCGGAGCGTTTGGAATAGGAACGGTAGCGGCAGTCATTATCATAGCAGTATTTCTGTATTTGCTGTTCAGACCCTATAAAGAAAAAAATACTTTGGATATAAAAATGAAAACAGGAAAAGCCGCGAAGGCGTAAATGCCTTCCGGCCTGTCCGGAAAGGTGATATCGTATGAATGCTGGAACTATGATCGTGCTTCTGATCCTGCTCTGTGTTGTGGGCCTGGTGGTAAGGAAAATGGTAAAGGACAAAAAGGCAGGCAGGACATGCGGAAGCTGCGGCGGAAACTGCAGCTGCTGTCATGGAACAGAAAAACAAAAGTAAATACACACGCTATAGGATAACGGGAGGTTTTTGTATGTCATTTACAAAAACTGTCCCGTTTTTTTGTGTGCGTACAGTCTCGTACAGGTTGGAAGCAAACAAGTCCTGTTCAAATTTTCTCTGAGCCGAATCAGACAGAAGCTTCCGGTGATCCGCTGCTTTGGTGATAAGGGGAATCCTTGTGTTTGCCTTGATCTCACGAAGGAGGCCGCTGCCTGCTCTGCTGAAACCTAAAATCCGGGCGTAAGGGACTGGGGAAAGCGGAGACATATCCTCCTTTATGTTGAGAAGTACATGCAGAAGCGCGCGGCTGATCCGTGTATAGGTCAGCTCCCTAGTCTTTAACAGTGATAAAAACTGGGAGAAGCTTCGGAAGTCATTCAGACGGGCATGGATACGCCTGGCTAATTCCGGAGATAGATCCGCGTATGTGCCAAGTTCCTCTGGTGATTGCAGCATCAGTCTGTAACGGAGCAGCAGGGAAAAATCATCCTCCCAGACCGGAGATTCGCAGGAAAGCCTGCGGGCTGCCAGCAAAGCGGCTGACTCCGGCATGGTTTTTGTGAGGATTTCTTCGTAATTGACCAGTGATCTTCCATTTTCAATAGAATTTTCCCTTAAATGCTTGCGGATCGCAGTGGCGCTTGAAAGAGAACCGGACAGGTGGCCGTCATGGTATCCGGCACCGGCACGTTTCAGGGCAGTTGGCTGTATGTGGCTGTTTGACCGCAAAAGAGCCTTTATATATTCCAAACCGAGGATATTGTTGGGGGGATCTAAAAGCTCCGTGAAACATTCCGGATGATGCAGTGCGGCAAAGGCACTTTTCCGGGCAGCGGGAAAGGAATATCCTTTTTTTAAGAGAGAACGAAGCTGCTGCTGATAAGCTGTATCCTCCTCTAAAAGGACTTTTGCACACGCAGTCAATGCCCTGACATCCCCGGATTCACTTCCGAAGCAGAGGGCGTTTACACAGCCAAGCTGATCCAGCACAGAGACTGCGCCGGAGGCAAAATACTCCGCGCTTGCACATGCGATGGAAACAGGAAGTTCCAATACCAGATCCGCGCCTTCCAAAAGAGCCATACGGGTGCGGAGATACTTATCAAACAGTGCAGGGGCACCTCTCTGTACGAAATCACCGCTCATGACGACGATAAGGTGATCCGCGCAGGTCAGTTCTCTGGCCTTCTCAAGATGGTATGCGTGTCCCTTATGAAAAGGATTGTATTCGGCAATGATTCCGGTGATTCTGCTCATATGATCTGTATTCCCTTCTGCGTTCTCTTTTAATCTTATGATTAAATATAACAAATTTTCTGTCTGCGGACAACTGTTCCGTATCCTCACATTACCATTTTATATTATTTATATCCATGTTCCCAAAAGAATACAAAATTTCCCCGTAAATTTAAACGGTGCCCTTGTACCATTTTTTGAAAAGATGTATAATGATACCAAACGCGGCTGTTTCAGCCGTGAAGATGTATGATAACGGAGGAAAAAACATGAACGTATTAGTAGTAAACTGCGGAAGTTCATCCCTGAAATTCCAGTTGATCAATTCTGACACAGAAGAAGTAGCCGCAAAAGGATTATGCGAGCGTATCGGTATTGACGGAAGACTGGTATATCAGCCTGCAGGCGGTGAGAAAGAGACAACAGAAGCAGCAATGCCCACACATACAGAGGCCATCAAAATGGTTCTGGACGCATTGGTAAATCCGAACACAGGTGTATTAAAGAGCCTGGACGAAGTAGAAGCCATCGGTCACCGTGTGCTGCACGGCGGTGCCAAAATCTCTGACTCCTGTGTGATCGATGACGAGGTTATCTCTGTTATTGAAGAGTGCTGCGATCTGGGACCTCTGCACAACCCTGCAAACTTAATGGGTATCCGTGCGTGTATGGAACTGATGCCCGGCAAGCCCAACGTAGCTGTATTTGACACAGCATTCCATCAGACCATGCCGGAGAAAGCATACATGTATGCGATCCCTTACAAATATTATGAGAAATACAAGGTCCGCAAATACGGTTTCCACGGAACTTCCCATCGTTTCGTATCCAAAGAGACTATTAAATTCCTGGGACTTGACCCGGACAACTCCAAAGTGATCGTAGCTCATCTGGGCAACGGTTCCTCCATCAGTGCGGTTGTGAACGGTAAATGTGTGGATACCAGCATGGGCTTGACTCCTCTGGAAGGCCTTGTAATGGGAACACGTTCCGGTGATCTGGACCCGGCTGTCCTGGAGTTTATCTGCGGAAAAGAGAACATCGATGTAAAAGAGATGGTACGCATCCTGAACAAAGAATCCGGTCTGTTAGGACTGTCAAAAGGCCTGTCCAGCGATTTCCGTGACTTGAACGAAGCGAGAGAGCAGGGCAATCCGGATGCCAAGAGAGCTGTTGACTGCCTGTGCTACCGCATTGTAAAATACATCGGTTCCTATGCGGCAGCTATGAACGGCGTGGATGCCATCGCTTTTACAGGCGGTATCGGTGAGAATGCCATTCCGGTCCGTGAGACAGTGGTTAAGAGCCTTTCCTATCTGGGTATCACTCTGGACGAGGAAGCAAACCAGAAGCGCGGAGAGAACGTGATCATCTCCACAGCAGATTCCAAAGTGAAAGTTGCCGTAGTTCCCACCAACGAAGAGCTTGCAATCTGTCAGGAAACAGCAGAATTAGTCAAGAATCAGAAATAATAGTTGACAAATAGAAAATCCCTATGTATAATTTACTAGGTGTGATTAGGAGACTATTATGCTAATTGATTTATCAGAAATTTTATCCCTGGAAGGAAAGACACAGGTCATAGAAGCGCCTGTTTCCATGGATTCCTTTCAATCGAAACTGGGCAGCTTTCCTGTGAAGGATAAAGAGCCTGTGATTCTTACTATTACGAATACTGGCAAAAAGGTTCTGCGTCTGGAAGCAAGAGGCAGTGTTACTCTGTCCATTCCCTGCGACCGCTGTTTAAAAGAGGTCCCGGTGGATTTTCCATTTACACTGGAAAGAGATATGGATATGAAGGTTTCGGAGGAAGACAGGATAAAAGACTTAGATGAAATGAATTATGTCACAGGTTGTAGCCTGGATGTTGAGCAGTTAGTGCATAATGAGATTTTAATCCGTTGGCCTTTACGGGTCCTGTGTAAAGAGGACTGCAAGGGAATCTGCAGCCATTGCGGCAAAGATTTAAATGACGGCCCCTGTTCCTGTGAGCAGGAAAGCCTCGATCCGAGAATGGCAGCAATCCGTGATATATTTAGCAAATTTAAGGAGGTGTAACTATGTCCATCTGTCCAAAAAATAAAACTTCTAAAGCAAGAAGAGATAAAAGAAGAGCAAACTGGAAAATGAGCGCTCCGAACTTAGTAAAATGCAGCAAATGTGGAGCTTTAATGATGCCACACAGAGTATGCAAAGCTTGCGGAAGTTACAACAAAAAAGAAATCATCAAAATGGGTGAAGAATAATCAGAACTATTCGGCTGACCGAATAGCTGCGGATCCTTCATGCATGAGAAAGGCCTTCTGGACAACCAGGAGGCCTTTTTGTAATATTTTTGTAATAAAATCATAAAAAACCTTGCGATTTATGTGAAAACAAGTTAATATATAACTGACATTACGCAGAATAGTTATTGCTTTTCTATTAAAAGGAGGAAGACGAATGAATAAATGGTTGAAGAAAGGGATTCTGCTTCTTGCAGTCGGATGCCTTACTTTTGCCGTGACGGGCTGCAGCGGGGAAAAGGTGATGGACAAGGTGCTGGAGAAGACAGACCCCAAGCCGGATAATACAGAGAAAAATAGTGATAAGGAAGAGGAGAATAAGACTCAGGAACCGGAAGTTGAAGTTGCAAAACCGGAATTTACCGCGAATCTGAGTGGCTCCGTTACGTATAAGACAGGAGACAAAGCTGAGGCTCTGAAGGTGGAGGCAAAGACATCAGATAAAGGTGTCATCACATACCAGTGGTATCAGAGCCAGACCAACACTAACGGAGGTGGAACTCCGGTGGAAGGTGAGACAAAGAATACATTCACACCGCCCACAGGTGAGGCAAAGACTATGTATTATTACGTGGTGGCAACCAGCACCATCGGTTCTTCCACCAATGGAATAACCAGCGATACGGCAGAGGTTATCGTATCCGACGATGCGGAAAGCAAAGATGCCGAGAAGAAGAAGGCAGAGGATAAGAAGAAAGAGAAGAAGGAGGAGAAAAAGACCTCCGGAACCTGGACAGAATCAGATAAAGGCTGGTGGTATGATTACGGAGACGGCACATTCCCAAAGAGCCAGTGGCTGGAGATCGACGGCAAATGGTATGCCTTTGATGATCATGGCTATATGAGAAAAGGCTGGTATCAGGAAGGCAGCACCTGGTATTATCTGAAGGATGACGGTTCCATGGCAGTAGATACCGACGTGGAAGGCTATCATCTGGGCAGTGACGGGAAGATGCAGTAAATACGCAGATCTGCGAAATAGTTAAAAATCGTGAACAGTAATGGCGGCTGCTGTAAAAGATACTTCTTTTACAGCAGCCCTCTTGCGGTTTTATGGGATGTCTGGTAAAATTATTTGCAGAATACAGGAGGCATAATATGGAGAATATGACAATTGTGGCAGTGGATGCCATGGGAGGCGACAATGCACCGGCGGAGATTGTCAAAGGTGCAGTGGACGCAGTGAAAGAAAAAGCAAACCTGAAGGTACTTCTGGTAGGCCAGGAAGAGGCCGTAAAAAAAGAACTGGAGGCCTGCGGCAATCCGGGGGAGAGGATTGAGATCGTCCCTGCGTCCCAGGTGATCGAGACAGGAGAACCGCCGGTAGCCGCGATCCGGGGCAAAAAGGATTCCTCCATTGTAGTGGGAATGAAGCTGGTAAAGAAAGGGGAAGCAGACGCTTTCGTATCCGCAGGAAGCTCCGGAGCCATCCTGGTGGGAGGGACAACCATTGTGGGCAGGATCAAAGGTGTAGAGAGAGCACCTCTGGCTCCGCTGATCCCCACAAGAGACGGTGTGTCTCTCTTGATAGACTGCGGTGCCAACGTGGATGCCCGCTCTTCTCATCTGGTACAGTTTGCCCGCATGGGTTCCATTTACATGGAACATGTTATGGGTGTCAAAAAGCCCCGGGTGGGAATCGTGAACATAGGCGTTGAGGAAGAAAAGGGAAACGCCCTGGTAAAAGAGACCTATCCGCTGCTGAAAGAATGTGAGGACATTAATTTTATCGGAAGTATTGAGGCCAGAGAGATCCCAAACGGCGCGGCGGATGTCATTGTTACGGAGGCCTTTGTGGGCAACGTGATCCTGAAGCTATACGAGGGTGTGGGAGCCACTTTGATCTCAAAGGTAAAGCAGGGTATGATGACGACTCTGCGCAGCAAAATAGGTGCCCTTCTTGTAAAAACGGCACTCAAATCCACATTAAAAAGCTTTGATGCCAGCGAGTACGGCGGAGCGCCGCTTTTAGGACTCAAGGGGCTTGTGGTGAAATGCCACGGAAGTTCAAAGTCCATGGAGGTAAAAAACTCCATCATACAGTGTATCTCGTTCAAGGAACAAAATATCAGTGAGCGGATCGGAAAGAATATCATTTCATCAATATAAAGGGTGGCCGCATTCCGTGAAAGTACCGGAAGCAGACGGAAACAGATAAAAAGAAAGAAACATAAGGAGGAAAAGAGATGGAACTGGAAAAATTACAGAAGATTATTGCAGAGGTTTTAAATGTGGACACACAGGAGGTTACCATGGAGACCACATTTGTAGAAGACCTGGGAGCCGATTCTCTGGATATTTTTCAAATCGTCATGGGTATTGAGGAGGAGTTTGATATTGAGATCCCCACTGAGCAGGTGGAGAAGATCGTATCTGTGGGCGATGCGGTGGAAGAGATTAAAAACCTGATTGGTTAATGACATATCGGATGCCCTAAATCCGGCTGCCAGATTCAATCTGAATCTTCCAGGGGTTTGGCGGCATCCTCTTTTGCTTATAATATTAGAAGTGCGGGACAGATCCCGGAAAGGAAAGCTATGAAAAACTTGAAAAAACTCATTGAACTGGAGGCAAAAACAGGATATAAATTCCAGAATTTTGATCTGCTCATAAATGCCATGACCCACAGCTCTTATGCAAACGAGCACAGGATCTCCTATGTGGGCAATAATGAACGACTGGAGTTTTTAGGGGATGCAGTGCTGGAACTGACATCCAGTGAATTTTTGTTTGAAAAATATTCCCAGATGCCTGAGGGTGAGCTGACAAAGAAGCGCGCCAGCATTGTCTGTGAGCCTACACTGGCCCTCTGCGCCAGAGAATTGTCACTTGGGGAATATCTACTTCTGGGTAAAGGCGAGGAGGCCACAGGAGGCCGCAGGAGAGATTCCATTGTGTCTGACGCCATGGAAGCGCTGATCGGTGCTGTTTACCTGGATGGCGGTTTTGCTAATGCAAAAGAGTTCGTTCAGAAATTTATCCTGAATGATATTGAGAATAAACAGCTCTTTTATGATAGCAAGACTACACTTCAGGAGATCGTACAGGGCAGGTATGAGGAGGATGTGCGTTATGTGCTTCTCAAGGAAGAGGGGCCTGACCACAACAAATCCTTTTACATGCAGGCACTTCTGGGAGAAAAGGTGCTGGGAGAAGGCTGCGGCCACACAAAGAAGGCGGCTGAACAGCAGGCAGCTTACTGCGCCATTAAAAAACTGAAAAATGACAAAGGTGATTTATGTATCTAAAGAGCATTGAAGTGCAGGGATTTAAATCCTTTGCCAATAAGATAACATTTGAATTTCATAACGGCATCACCGGCATTGTAGGGCCAAACGGCAGCGGTAAGAGCAACGTAGGCGACGCGGTCCGCTGGGTACTGGGTGAGCAGAGCGCGAAACAGCTCCGAGGAGGCAATATGCAGGATGTTATCTTCTCCGGTACGGAGACGAGAAAACCTCTGGGATTTGCCTATGTTGCCATTACCCTTGACAACAGCGACCACCAGCTCCCTATTGACTATGAGGAAGTCACCATAGCCAGAAGGCTGTACCGTTCCGGGGAGAGTGAATACCTTATGAATGGTACCTCCTGCCGGTTAAAGGATGTCAATGAGCTGTTCTATGACACCGGTATTGGAAAAGAGGGGTATTCCATCATCGGACAGGGCCAGATCGACAAGATCCTAAGCGGCAAGCCGGAGGAGAGAAGAGAGCTTTTCGACGAGGCAGCCGGGATCGTGAAGTTCAAGCGGAGAAAAGCCTCTGCCCTGAAAAAGCTGGAGGAGGAACAGCAGAACCTGACCCGTGTCAGCGACATTTTATCGGAGCTTACAAGACAGTTAGCGCCGCTGGAACGCCAGTCTGAGACTGCAAGGGTGTATCTGAAGAAAAGAGAGGAATTAAAAAGTCTGGATACCCAGATGTTCCTCTCCGAGATGGAGCGGATCAAAGGGCAGCTTCGTGAGGTGGACGGCAAGTATACAATTGCCCAAAATGACCTGGTGGAGACCACAAAAAGCTTTGAAACCACCAAGACAGAGTATGAACAGTTGGAAAAAGAGCTGGAAGACCTGGAGGAGAAGATACAGCAGTTTCGGGAGGAGTCAACCCAAAAAGCTCTTCTCAAGCAGCAGTTGGAAGGTCAGATCAATGTCCTGAACGAGCAGATCCTCTCAGCCAGACAAAGCGGTGAGCAGTACCGGGAACGGGTAAAGCACCTGGAAGGGGAAATCGCCAGACGCCGGGAGGATGCGGAGAAATATACCAGGGAAAAAAAGGAACTGGATGCGGGTCTTGCCCAAGCGGAGGCAGCACAGGAAACGGCAAAAAAAGAATTCCGGGATCTGGCCATAGAAATACATAAGTTGGAGGAAAAAATTGAGGAGGACAAGAATGAGATCATAGAAATCCTCAATATGCGTGCCTCTACCAAAGGAAAGATGCAGCGTTATGACGCCATGATGGAGCAGATTTCCCTTAGAAAGACAGAGTTAAACCAAAAGCTCCTGCGCCTGAAGAGCGAGGCAAGCCAGCAAAAGGATGCCAAAGAGCGCTATGAGACGGAACAGCAGGAGATAGAGGAGAACATAGAAAAGCTCACCAGACAGAGTAATAACAGTGAGGATGAGATCAAACGCTGCCAGGCACAGATCTCCAAGGCCGGCAGGGAGCTGGACATTGGACAGACAGCCTATCACAGAGAGGCATCCCGTCTGGAATCCCTGCAGAACATCACAGAGCGCTACGACGGTTACGGCAACAGTATCCGCCGTGTTATGGAGCAGAAGAAACATGTTCCGGGCATCCGGGGTGTTGTGGCGGATCTGATCAAAGTCCAGAAGAATTATGAGACAGCCATTGAGACGGCTCTGGGAGGCAGTATTCAGAACATAGTTACAGACAATGAGGGAACCGCCAAGGAACTGATCACCTTCCTGAAACGCAATAAGTACGGCCGCGCCACCTTCCTGCCTCTTACCAGTATGAAAAATAAAAAGCCCTTTGCCAATGCCGCGGCTTTAAAAGAGCCTGGGGTCATTGGGGTGGCAAGTGAACTGGTGACTGTGGACAAGGAATATGAGGGACTGACCAATTATCTGCTGGGCAGAACTCTGGTGGTGGATCACATTGACCACGGGATCGCCATTGCCAGAAAGTACCAGTATACCATTCGGATGGTGACTATAGAGGGTGAGTCCCTGAACCCGGGCGGATCCCTGACCGGTGGTGCGTTCAAGAATAACAGCAATCTTCTGGGGCGCCGAAGAGAGATCGATGAGCTGCAGAACAGCGTGGAGATGCTGAAAAAAGATTTAGAGGAAAAGCAGGCAGAGCTGGATGGTTACCGGGAAAAGAGAAATTATTTCCGGGACGAGGTGGCACGCCTGGGAGAGCTTCTGCAGGAACAGTATCTGCGTGACAACACCGTGCGCATGAATCTGCAGTCCATGTCTGCCAAAAAGCAGGAGATTGCAGACAGCTATGAAAGCCTGAAAAGGGAGAATGCGGAGCTGGAGAAGCAGGTGGCGGAGATCTCAGAGAACAGTGATTCCATCCGTCTGGAGCTGGAGACGAGCGCTGCCCAGGAAAAGGCTCTGGAGGATGCCATCACCGGGAATCAGGAAATCCTGGATGAGAAGAAAAAGCTGGAGTCAGAGCGCTCCAAAAGTCTGGAACAGGCACATCTTGAGACTGCAAACCTCACGTCAAAGCGGGGATTTTTGGAGGAAAACCTGTCAAGGCTGAAAGAGGAGACGGATGATCTACAGTCCCAGATGGAATCTCTGCAGGGCAGCCTGGAAAACGGCAGGGCTGATATGGAGAAAAAGGTCAGGGACATTGAAGAGATACGGCAGACCATTGCAGAGGCAGAGAAGGAGGCCATGGAGGACGAGGCAAAAATGCAGGAATACCTCCAGCGCAGAGATGAGATGAACCGTTCCCACAAATCTTTCTTTGACAAGCGCGACGAGCTGTCGGCCAGAATGAATCTTCTGGACAAAGAGTGTTACCGCCTGACAAGCCAAAAGGAAAAACTGGAGGAAAACCAGGAGAATCAGGTCAACTATATGTGGGAAGAATACGAGATGACCTATGGCCAGGCACTTGGCCAGGCTCCGGGGGAACTTCTGGAACGCTCAGAGATCAAAAAGGCTCTGGGAGTTGTGAGAGATGAGATCAAAAAGTTGGGCAATGTGAATGTGAATGCCATTGAGGAGTACAAGGAGCTGTCTGAGCGCCACACCTTCCTGAGCACCCAGCACGGGGATCTGGTGCAGGCGGAGCAGACACTTCTGGGGATCATAGATGAACTGGATACGGGAATGCGGAACCAGTTCGAGGAGAAATTTTCACAGATACGTGTTGAGTTTGACAAGGCGTTCAAAGAGCTGTTCGGCGGAGGAAAGGGTACGCTGGAGCTGGATGAGGATGCGGATATTCTGGAGGCAGGCATCCGCATCATATCCCAGCCTCCGGGGAAGAAGCTGCAGAACATGATGCAGCTCTCCGGCGGTGAGAAAGCGCTGACGGCCATTGCCCTGCTGTTCGCCATCCAGAATCTGAAGCCGTCCCCCTTCTGTCTGCTGGATGAGATCGAGGCGGCCCTGGACGATTCCAATGTTACCCGTTACGCAAAATATCTCCACAAGTTGACAAAAAATACACAATTTATTATTATTACACATAGAAGAGGTACCATGACGGCTGCTGACCGTCTGTACGGTATCACTATGCAGGAAAAAGGTGTGTCCACACTTGTTTCCGTCAATCTGATAGAAAATGATTTGGACAAATAGGAGGGCATATGGCAGAGGAGAAAGAAAAAAAAGGCTTTTTTCAGCGCCTGGTGGCGGGACTTTCCAAGACCAGGGCGAATATTGTATCCGGTATAGATTCTATTTTCAGCGGATATTCCAGTATTGATGATGATTTTTATGAAGAGATAGAAGAAATCCTTGTTATGGGGGATTTGGGGATCAACGCAACCACCCGTATTGTGGAGGACTTAAAAGCCCAGGTGGCTGAGAAGAAGATCAAGGACCCGCAGGAGTGCAAGCAGCTTCTCATGGACAGCATCAAATCCCAGATGGCTGTGGGGGAGACTGCCTATGAGTTTGAACACCGCAAGTCTGTGATCCTTGTTATCGGCGTCAATGGGGTGGGCAAGACCACATCTGTGGGCAAGCTGGCAGGCAAGCTGAAGGACCAGGGGAAAAAGGTCATTTTAGCGGCGGCAGATACCTTCCGCGCGGCAGCGGGGGAGCAGCTCACCCAGTGGGCAAACCGGGCCGGTGTGGAGCTTATCGGAGGACAGTCAGGTGCTGACCCTGCAAGCGTGGTCTATGACGCCATTGCGGCGGCAAAAGCAAGGGACGCGGATGTGCTTCTGTGTGACACAGCAGGACGCCTTCACAATAAGAAGAACCTTATGGAGGAGCTGAGAAAGATTTACCGCATCATTGAGCGGGAATATCCGGAAGCTTATCTGGAGACCCTGGTTGTTCTGGACGGCACCACAGGGCAGAATGCGCTTTTACAGGCCAGACAGTTTAATGAGGTGGCCAATGTGACAGGTATTATTTTAACGAAACTGGACGGAACGGCAAAAGGCGGAATTGCAGTTGCAATCGAATCTGAGCTTGACATTCCGGTGAAATATATAGGAGTAGGAGAGAGCATTGACGATTTACAGAAATTTAATTCCGATGAATTCGTAAACGCGCTTTTCGACATCAAGGAATAAAGGAGAAAAATTATGCTGACTCTGGAGAAATTTGAAGAAGCGTCTGAAACAGTAAAAAAAGTGACGCAGGACACCAAGCTGGTCTACAGCGATTATTTCAGCGCGCAGACCGGCAACAAAGTTTACCTGAAACCGGAAAATATGCAGGTGACAGGAGCTTACAAGCTCCGCGGCGCCTACTATAAGATCAGTACACTGTCTGAGGAGGAGAGGGCCAAGGGCCTGATCACCGCCTCCGCAGGCAATCATGCCCAGGGAGTTGCCTACGCCGCAAAAGCTTTCGGTGCAAAAGCTGTCATTGTCATGCCAACCACCACTCCGCTGATCAAAGTGGAGCGCACCAAGAGCTACGGTGCGGAGGTAGTCCTCTACGGAAACGTTTACGATGAGGCCTGTGAGTATGCCTACAAGATGGCAGAGGAGCACGGATATACGTTCATCCATCCCTTTGATGACCCGGCAGTGGCAACCGGACAGGGAACCATCGCTATGGAGATCATCAAGGAACTGCCTCTGGTTGACTATATTTTGGTACCTATCGGCGGCGGCGGTCTGGCCACAGGGGTTTCCACCCTTGTAAAACTGTTAAACCCCAATATCAAGGTTATCGGCGTAGAGCCTGCAGGGGCTAACTGTATGCAGATGTCCTTAAAAGAGGGAGAAGTGGTGACACTGGACGGTGTCAACACCATTGCGGACGGCACAGCGGTAAAACGCCCCGGCGACCATATCTTTCCGTATATCCAGAAGAATGTGGATGAGATCATCACAGTGGAGGATTCAGAACTGATCGTGGCATTTTTGGATATGGTTGAGAATCACAAAATGATCGTGGAGAACTCCGGTCTTCTAACAGTAGCTGCCCTGAAGCATCTGAAATTTACAGGTAAAAAAGTGGTGTCTATTTTAAGCGGCGGTAATATGGATGTGATCACCATGGCCTCAGTCGTTCAGCTTGGACTGATCGCCCGTGACAGGATCTTTACAGTTTCTGTTCTTCTGCCTGACAAGCCGGGTGAACTGGTGCGCGTGGCTACTGTCATTGCACAGCAGCAGGGCAATGTGGTTAAACTGGACCACAACCAGTTTATCAGTGCCAACCGTTCCGCCGCTGTGGAACTTAAAATTACGATCGAGGCATTTGGTACGGACCACAAGAACCAGATCATCAAAGCTTTGGAGGATGAAGGATACCGTCCAAAACAGATCACAGCAAACCTTTAATTACTATGAAGGGGTACATAAATAAAATTGCTCCCGCTAGTTTGCTATTGGCATTGGCTCTGCTCCTGAGTGGATGTAAAAATACAGAGGATGTGGGTGTGTACGTCCAGGCATGTCTCGACTACCGGTACCAGAAAAGCGCAGAAAAGTATTGCGAACTGACGGGTATTTCCCTCTCGGAGGCGGAGGAGGATTCAGCAGAGCTTTTGGAGAAAAGTGCCTCCAGGGCAAGAGAACTGAATTTTTCCTCTGATGAGAAATACACAGGTTTTGCAGATGCATGCAGGAAGATACTGAAAAAGGCTGATTATCAGGTGGGTGAGACGCAGAAAAAGAAGACAGAAAAAAGCAGCTACCTGGTAAATGTCACTTATCATCCTTTGAATGTGGAGGAAACCATAGGTATGGAATACGATTCCGCTCTGGAGACGGAGAGTATACCGTCAGACGGAGAAACGCTGTATCTGGGGGATGTGATGACAGAGGTTCTTGACAACACGCTGGAGACTATGGAGTACGGGGAAGCGGAGTCCATGGAGATATGTGTGAAGGAACAGAACGGCAGACTGGCCATTGAAGAGGATGAACTGGGCAGGCTGGATGCGGCATTGTTCGGAATCACCGAAGTGCAGGATGCAGACTGAATAATCTTTAAAAGCAAAAAAAGACGAGAACTGCCGGAAATGAAACCGGACAGCAATCGTCTTTTTTATTTTTATTCTTTGCGGTCACGCAGATATGAAAGCAGAACTCTTATTTTACAGTGATCAATTCATATTCTTTCTGTCCGAGTCCAATCTTCACTGCGTGTTCAATGGATGACTCCCAGTTGGTCTCAGGGAAAATGGTGTGGAAATGGTCATGGTGATGACCTTCCTCAGATAACTCTCCCAGAACACTGTTCTTGATCTCCGGCTGTGCGTTGACTGCGTCAGCGCAGGCAAGATCCAGGGCTACCGGGTCAAAGGACGCAAACATACCGATATTTGGCACGATCGCCGCATCGTTTTCCGCGTGGCAGTCACAGTATGGGGATACATCGATCACAAGACTGATGTGGAAGCTTGGACGGCCATCCACAACGGCTTTTGTGTACTCTGCGATCTTGCAGTTTAAGATGTCATTGGACTCATCGGAAGCCGGCTGTACGGCATCCTTGGGACAGACACCGATACATCTGCCGCAGCCTACACATTTGTTGTGGTCAATATAAGCTTTTTTGTTCTCAAACTGCGGAGCATCATGTGCGCAGACTTTTGCACACTGCTTGCATCCGATACAGAGATCCTGGTCCACATGTGGCTTTCCGGCACTGTGCATTTCCATTTTGCCTGCACGAGAACCGCAGCCCATACCAATGTTTTTCAGGGTACCGCCGAATCCGGTGGCTTCATGACCCTTAAAATGGGTCAGTGAAATAAATACATCTGCATCCATTACGGCACGGCCGATTTTTGCTTCTTTTACATACTGGCCGCCCTCTACTGGTACCAGAGATTCATCCGTTCCCTTCAGGCCGTCTGCGATCAGGACCTGGCAGCCAGTTGAAATGGGGTTAAATCCGTTCAGATTAGCGCTGTCCAGATGGTCAAGTGCGTTTTTTCTGCCGCCCACATATAAAGTGTTGCAGTCTGTGAGGAATGGCTTTCCTCCCAGTTCTTTTACCACGTCTGCAACAGCCTTTGCATAGTTCGGGCGAAGGAAAGCCAGGTTTCCAGGCTCTCCGAAATGCATTTTGATCGCAGCGTATTTGTCCTCAAAATCAATTTCACCGATGCCGGCTGTTTTAATCAAACGCTGAAGCTTTGTCAGCAGGTTGTCACCATTTTTTACACGAAGGTCTGAGTAGTATACTTTAGATGCTGTCATTTGTTTCTCCTCCAATCTATGTATTCTGGAAATAATTTTAGCATTTAACATTATAAGATACAAGACAAATTATAAAAAACCGCAATATTTGAACAGTATCCGGCACAAATGTCAATTTCTGACGTTTTCAGTCCACTAAAAATGTGATAGAATAAGTATCAGTGTGAAAAACAAAAAACATGTCATACGTTTGAGGAACAGAGAATTGCAGTTGTGATGCAGCTTGTGATAGACTGAGTTGTAGTATAAAAGAATACCGGTTTTTTGAAGATGAGTAAATTTGTTTTTAAAGAAAAGATAAGTAAATTGGTTAAAAAAGATAAATAAACCGGATTTTGAAATACATGGGATCGGTTTCCTAAAATACACAAAGACAGGAGAAGAAATATGAGCAGAAAATTATATTTGGAATGTTATTCAGGAATCAGCGGGGATATGACAGTCGCCGCCCTTACTGATTTGGGAGTGGAAGAGTCCTATTTAAAACAGGAACTTGAAAAGCTGCATCTGGACGGATATGAGATCAGAATTTCCCGGACAAAGAAAAATCAGATTACAGCGGCAGATTTTGATGTGCTGCTAGCAGAAGATGGAGAAACGCACAGCCATGACGAGGCCCATGCGCATCACCATCATCATCACCATCATTCCCACAACAGCGGCTCTGCTCCTGCCGATGTGAAGGAGCAGGAGCATGGTCATGAGCACGGGCACAGTCACAGTCATTCCCACAACAGCTACAGGGAGATTTGTGAACTTATCAGCCAGTCGGAATTGAATTCTAATGTGAAGGATATGAGCCTGAAAATTTTCCGTGTCATTGCGGAAGCGGAGGCCAAGGTCCACGGAATGCCTGTGGACCAGGTGCATTTTCATGAGGTGGGGGCTGTGGATTCTATTGTAGATATCACGGCAGCGGCTATCTGTATGGATAAGCTGGGATTTGACAGCATCATAACCTCTGAACTCTGGGAAGGAAAAGGGACTACCTGGTGTCAGCACGGCAGAATTCCCGTACCGGCGCCTGCAGTGTTGGAGATGATGGCAGAGCATAGGGTTCCGGTCAAGTTCGCTCCAGTGGAAGGGGAAATGATCACCCCAACAGGTGCGGGGATCGTGGCGGCACTCTCTGAAAAAGGAAAGCTTCCCGATGGCTTTGTCATTGAAAAGGTGGGTGTGGGCGCAGGAAAGAAGGATTTCCCACATGCCAATATTCTGCGTGCCATGATCCTGAACACAGATGCAGATGCGGCCTGGAATAAGAAGAAGGAAACAGAACCCGCAGAAAAGCAGAAGGATGATGCAGATGATAAAAAGCCCGTTCAGGTGACAGGGAAAAGCGGACCGAACGGACAAAATACAGTTTCTGTGCTGGAGACAAATGTGGACGACTGCTCCGGTGAGCAGTTGGGGTATGCCATGGAATGCCTGCTTGAGGCAGGCGCCCTTGACACCTCCTGTATACCTGTATATATGAAAAAAAACCGTCCTGCCTACATGCTTCAGGTTATCTGCAGACCAGAGGATGAAGAGAAAATGGAGACAGTTATTTTCCGGGAGACTACCAGTATCGGACTCAGGAAGTACAGGGAGGAGCGCAGTATCCTTCCAAGAGAAATGATCACAGTTACTCTTCCGGGAGGGCATGAAGTCAGAGTTAAAAAATGCAGCCACCACGGACAGGAATTTTACTATCCTGAGTATGAAGATGTGAGGGCTGTCTGTAAGGAGACAAATCACAGCTTTTCGGGGATTTGCAGAGAGGCTGCGGAGTCGGCGGATAAAAAGAAAATGGGGTGCTGATGATGAAGCGTGACTTTACAGAGAAAGAAGAAAAATTGTTTTCCATTATGAAACAATACACCAGCCGGGATGCCTGTATTGCTTTTTCCGGCGGTACGGACAGCAGTCTCCTTTTGAAACTGGCTGTGGAATGTGCAAAAGAAGATATTAAGATATATGCCGTAACTTTTGATACGGTACTGCATCCATCCTGCGACCTGGAGATCGCAAAAAGGGTGGCAAAGGAGATGGGAGCCATACACAAAGTAATATTTATCAATGAACTGGAGGATTCAGGCATCAGGCATAATCCGGTGGACAGGTGCTATCGGTGCAAGAAGCTGCTGTTTGAAAAGCTCATGGATTTTGCCGGGGAGATTTGTGCGGGTGAGGTTCTGGAGGGAACCAATGAGGATGACCTGCATGTATATCGTCCGGGGCTTAGGGCTGTGCGGGAGATGGGGGTGAAAAGTCCTCTTGCCGAAGCCGGCCTTACAAAACAGGAGGTGAGAAGCCTGGCAGAAAAGCTGGGAATCTCTGTGGCGAACCGCCCGGCAGCGCCCTGCCTTGCCACACGTCTTCCCTATGGAGCAGACTTACAGACAGATATTCTCAGAAAGATCGAGGCCGGAGAAACATATTTAAAACAGGCCGGATTTCCGGTGGTAAGACTGCGTCTTCATGAAAACATTGCAAGAATTGAGATTCCAGTATCTGACTTTTCCTCTTTTATAGAAAAAAGGCAGGAGATAACAGAGCGTCTGAAACAGACAGGATTTTCTTATATTACTTTGGATATGGAAGGTTTCCGGAGCGGAAGCATGGATGAAACACTGCCGGAGGCAGGAACGGAAAAATAATGCATGTTTCTTCAGCTAAAGCATGGATGAAATGCGGCAGGAGGGTTACTGTTCAAAAACTACACTTTCAGTATACTGTGAAAAGCAGCGCCGGAGACAGGAAATGGAAAATATTATACGTTTTTGCTTGCAGGCAGGAGAAAAATGGTATATCATATAGGCAATGGAAAAGAAAATATAAAATATCTCAAAAACGAGGGCACTGTGAAGCTATTAGGCTGCACAGTACCCTCGTTGTACTTCCGGCAAACGTTTATCTATGTAATAGGATATTTCCACTTTTTAGGAAAGCCTTTACTCACTTTTCAGGAAAATCTTTGTCAGGGAAGCATAAGAATATGGGTATAGTCAAGTCGTGTAAACACGTCATTGGCTTTTTTTTGATTCTGCAAAATGATTGCAGGGCTTAATCCCGCAATCCGGACAGCGATGGTGGGAAGCAGGTCCAGCAGCCTTTGGAAATCACTGCTGTTTATATCCACATCTTTGTTCTGCAGTATTAATTCACGTCTGGCACCGTACTCTGCGGCTGCGCACCAATAGTAGGATTCGGGTGTAATATCCACATGAAAATATTTCAATATTTCCACCTGCTTTTTCCTGACCACCTGATGGAATTCAGGGGGGACCAGATTGCTCTCGTTGACTTCCAGGTGAAAGGAAAGTATACGGGAATCGCGGAAAATCTGTGTCATCATAATATTGGACTGGAGCATGTGGGCCTGAAGCTCATTTTCAAGAAGCCCCTGGGCCTGTACTGCAAGAAAGTCCTTGATCTGATAGAGATAATCCATATATATTTTGTTCAGAAGTTCCTGCTTTTTAAAATGATAATTCACCAGGCCCACCGGGACATCTGCTTTTTGGGCAATCATCTGGTACGTGGTTTTTTTATATCCGTTTTCGTACATCAGACGGCGTGCAGTCTGATAAATCAATTCCTTTGTCAAAATTCCGTTGGCATACTGCATGTAATCCCCCCTTATTTTTCTGCGTAACTGTTACTTTTCTGCATCCATTTTTTACATAATATCACAGATTACGTGGACATGACAATGGAAACCTGATATAATGAATATTATATAAAATTTAATTTATTCAAAATTGAAAGGAGGAAAAACAGGCAGAGCCGCTGTTCCTTTTGCGTTTGGCGGTGTGCTTTGCCATGCGCAGGATAAGGCTGTATAGGACAACTACAAACGAACAGCAGCCGTGTAACTTTCAACGGTTGGGAGAAGGAGGATAAAGTGGGAGAGCGAAAAGAAAAACTGGGAGGATACCTGAAAGTATCCTATGGTCTAGCGGATTTAGGATTTATCTTTATGGTTACCATGTCGAATACTTATCTGCTCATGTTTTATACAGATGTGGCAGGCATTACGGCAGCGGCGGCGGGTACTCTGATGATGGTGGGAAGGATCATTGACAGCTGCAGTCCGCCGGTCATCGGCGCAGTAATTGAAAAGAGTCATATGAAATGGGGGAAATACAGGTCCTGGCTGATGATCGGTGCACCTCTTATTTTTATTACCAATGCGCTTATGTTTTTGAATAACAGCATATCCATGCCGGCAAAGGCGGTTCTGGCCTGTATTGTCTATGCGGTATTCTGTATTTCCACTAATATAGCCTATACAGGATATACCTCCATGAATTCATCGCTTACCAATGACCAGAAGGAAAGGGTTCAGCTCTCTACCTTCCGGGGTCAGGGAAATGCCCTTGGAAAATGTCTGGCCGGTTTTCTGTTGATTCCGATGATCACCATATTGGGCGGTGAAAAAGAGATGAATGCCCGGGGATTTTTCCTGGCCTCGCTTGCGGCCGGACTCATGTGTGTGCTTTTGTACGGAAACTTAGCCTGGGCTTCCAAGGGAAAGGATATCCAGAGTATACCGGGGAATACAGGGGCAAAAGACAGCCTGAAAGTGGGAGAAATGCTGGGACTTGTTTTTAAGAACAAGAATCTGATGCTGCTGTTTTTGACAGATGTGGCCCGTATTCTCAGCATGTTGGTCATGTATGCTATGTTTCCCTATTTTTTCAAATATGTGGTGCATGATATCAACGGTGCGGCCCCGTTTTTCGGGATCGTCAATATTCTGGCTTTTGTGGGGGCCACCAGTGTACCCCTCGTGACCAGATATTTATCCAAACGGAACGCCTACATAACAGGTAATCTGATACTTGCGGCGGGGATGATCTTGGCTGTTTTATTCAGCAGCAGCGTCACGGCTATCATTGCCCTTATCTCTATCGGATATATCGGTTATTCCTGGGGAAATGTGGTGAACACATCTATGTATGCCGATACTGTGGATTACGGAGAGTGGAAGACCGGAAAAAATGCCAGAGGTTTGTACTTTTCCATGTTCCAGCTCTCCATCAAGATAGCAGCAGTGTTCAGCACCGCCATTGCCGGTTTTGGGTTGTCCATGGTTGGATATGTGGCGAACACAGAGCCGACGCAGCAGGTCGTCCACGGAATCCGTGTCATTTCCATGGGGCTTCCTGCAGGACTTCTGATCTTGGGGGCAGTGCTTCTTATGTTTTATGATCTGAGTCAGAAGAAGATGGACAAGATCCGGGAGGAACTGGAAGAGAGAAAAAGCGGAAAATAACCATTCAAAGATAGAAAATGGACAGAAACAGGCAGAAAGCAGTCCGTCGCTGCTAATGCCTGTTTTCTGCATGATGCAAATTTATAATAGATAAAAGCAATATAGGAGGTATTATATGTATCAGAACTTTTCTGAAAAAGATAGACAAAAGGTGGAAGCTGCTGAAATATTGTCATCCCAGAGCCGTAAATTAGGAATCGAATATTGTACAACTGCCGATGATAAATATCCCGTCAATCTGAAAAAAATAAAAAGCCCGCCGCCGGTCTTATATTATAAAGGAAATATAGAGGTTCTTAACAGAAGAAAAAGTATAGCTGTAATTGGGACAAGAGATATCTCGGCGGCTGGTACAGAATTGGCCAGGGAAGCAGGAAAGATAATCGGAAACCGGGGATTTAACCTTGTAAACGGTTTAGCTCTTGGATGTGACAGGGAAGCATTTGTGGGATGCCTGGACGCAGGAGGATGCTGTGTGGCTGTCCTTCCCTGTGGTCTTGATGAGGTGGTTCCAAAGACAAATAAAAAACTGGCAGAAAGAATCCTGCAGAGCGGAGGATGTCTGGTAAGTGAATATCCGATCAGCAGTCAGCCTAAAAAGTACACATATGTAGAGAGGGACCGCATACAGAGTGGAATCAGTAATGCAGTGATTATGGTGGAGGCAGATTTGAAAAGCGGCACCATGCATACCATTGACTTTGCCAGAAGCCAGTCGAAAAGACTTGCGTGTTATTACCATGAATTGTTAAGACATAGAACAGGGAATGAATTCCTTTTAAAAAATGATCTGGCGGAAAAAATTTCGGACCGTGAGCAGCTGTCTTCATTTTTAGAAGAGGTAAACTGCGAGAAGGAGTTTACACAGCTTACACTGTGGTAAGAAAAGCGCCGCTTTTGCAAATATATGACAGATAAAAAATTTTTGATTCTGTCAAGAAAAAATACTTGACACCGATAAAAAGATGTTGTATGATACACAAGGTGATGATGAGTGGAAAAAATTGTAGAACAGACTTTATTATACGATTTCTACGGTGAGCTTTTAACAGAGCATCAGCGCAGAATATATGAGGATGTAGTGCTCAATGACTATTCTTTGAGTGAGGTGGCCGAAGTTTTGGGAATCAGCCGGCAGGGTGTTCACGACAATGTGAAACGCTGCAGCAAAATCCTGCAGGATTACGAGGACAAACTGCATCTGGTGGAGAAGTTTGTGAGCATTAAAGAAAAGATCCACCGCATCCGGGAATTGACCGGACACTGTGAAGCCATGAGTAAACAGGAACTGGTCACAGAAGTGGAACACATTTCCCAGGAAATATTAGAGGAGTTATAGCAGATGGCATTTGAGAGCTTAACAGATAAACTTCAGAATGTATTTAAAAACTTGAGAAAAAAAGGCCGTCTGACCGAAGCCGATGTAAAAGCAGCGCTGAAAGAAGTAAAAATGGCACTTCTTGAAGCTGATGTAAGCTTCAAGGTGGTAAAACAATTTATGAAATCCGTTCAGGAGCGGGCAGTAGGTGCTGATGTCATGTCAGGACTGAATCCGGGCCAGATGGTGATCAAGATTGTAAACGAAGAGCTGGTCAATCTGATGGGCAGCGAAACTGCAGAACTGGCGTTAAAGCCGGGAAGTGAGATAACGGTTATCATGATGGCCGGTCTCCAGGGTGCAGGTAAGACTACCACAACAGCAAAGCTGGCCGGCAAGCTGAAGTCAAAAGGACGCAAACCTCTCCTCGCAGCATGTGATATATACCGTCCGGCAGCTATCACCCAGTTACAGGTGAACGGGGAAAAACAGGGCGTGGAGGTTTTCTCCATGGGCGATAAGCAGAGACCTGTGGATATTGCGAAAGCGGCGTATGAGCATGCAAAAAAAGAAAAATTCAATGTTTTGATCCTGGATACCGCAGGCCGTCTTCATATAGATGAAGACATGATGAAGGAGCTTGCAGACATTAAGGAAACCATTGAAGTGGACCAGACCGTTTTGGTAGTAGATGCCATGACAGGTCAGGACGCGGTAAATGTGGCAGAGACCTTTGGAGATAAAGTAGGCATTGACGGTGTAATCCTCACCAAACTGGACGGCGACGCCAGAGGCGGTGCGGCATTATCCATCAGGGCGATCACAGGCAAACCTATTCTCTTTGTGGGTATGGGTGAAAAGCTTTCGGATCTGGAACAGTTCTATCCGGACCGTATGGCATCCCGTATTCTGGGAATGGGCGATGTTATGAGTCTGATCGAGAAAGCCCAGGCTAATCTGGATGAAGAGAAAGCCAAGGAGATGGAGCAGAAGTTCCGTAAGAATTCCTTCGGTTTTGACGACTATCTGGAGAGTATGAACCAGATGAAGAATATGGGCGGTTTATCCAGTGTCTTGAACATGATACCGGGTATGGGCAGTCAGATAAAAGATATAGACAGCATGGTGGATGAAAAAGATATGGCGAGAAAAGAAGCCATGATCCTGTCCATGACACCAAGAGAACGCTCTCATCCGGAAATCCTGAACCCATCCAGAAAAGCGAGAATCGCAAAAGGTGCAGGAGTGGATATGGCGGAAGTCAACCGTCTGGTCAAACAGTTTGAACAGGCCAAGAAAATGATGAAACAGATGCCGGGACTTATGGGCGGAAAAGGTGGTAAAAGAGGAAAATTCAAACTTCCCTTTTAACATATAGAAGAAAATAAACCAGGAGGTGAATGAGATGGCAGTAAAAATCAGATTAAGAAGAATGGGACAGAAAAAGGCTCCTTTCTATAGAATCATCGTTGCAGATTCCAGATCCCCGAGAGATGGTAAATTCATCGAAGAGATTGGAACATACGATCCGAACCAGGATCCCAGCGTTTACAAAGTAGACGAGGAGGCAGCAAAAAAATGGCTTGCTAATGGTGCACAGCCTACAGAAGTTGTTTCTAAAATCTTTAAAGCAGCTGGTATCGAAAAATAGGATTCCGGGAGGTAGCTTGTAATGAAAGAATTAGTAGAAGTAATTGCAAAGTCTCTTGTAGATTATCCGGATGAAGTTGCGGTAACGGAAACAGAAGAGGACAATGCCGTTCTGGTAGAGCTGAAAGTGGCTCCGGCAGACATGGGCAAAGTCATCGGACGTCAGGGAAGAATTGCCAAGGCAATCCGTACCGTAGTGAAAGCTGCATCTTCCAAAAGCGACAAAAAAGTAGTCGTAGATATTTTACAATAACTGTACCGACTGCCTTCCTAGAGTGTGTTTGTCAACACACTCTAGGCATATTTTCGGTACAGGCGAGGAATACGGCGGATGATATCCGTCTTGTGTAAGCGGGAGCTGTCGCGGTAAATTTACTGCACCAGCCCCCTTTTTTCATTACAGAGGAATACGGCTGTAACTGGCCGTGCCCGGTGCGAAATTCTGGCTGTCAGTACCCTTTATTCTGATAGCGTGATGTATTTATAATAGGAAGGAATTCGATTATGGAAGATTTGTTACAGGCAGGTGTGATCACCACCACCCACGGAATCCGCGGCGAGGTAAAGGTGTTTCCCACCACTGATGATGTGCATAGATTTGAAGACCTGGACAGTGTACTGCTGGATACAGGCAGGGATTATATGAAACTGGAGATTGAGAATGTCAAATATTTCAAACAGTATGCCATACTGAAATTCAAAGGAATTGACAACATCAACGATATAGAAAAATATAAGGGCAGAAGCCTCTATGTGACCAGAGACCAGGCCATTCCTTTGGAAGAGGATGAGTATTATATTGCGGACCTCATCGGACTTGACGTATATCTGGAAAGCGGAGAGAAGTTTGGTGTCCTGAAAGATGTGATGGAGACCGGAGCCAATGACGTTTACATTGTGGAGACAGAGGAAGGGAAAGAAGTGCTAATCCCTGCGATCCATGAATGTGTATTGGATATTGATGTTGAGGAGAACCGGATGGAAATACATCTGATGGACGGGCTTCTGGATTAGACTGCCCATTGATTATGCGGCGGGCAGAACAGCAGGTTGAGAATATCTGCGTTGATATATTGGTTACTATTTGTGCTGTCAATCGGCAGCGGAACGGAGAATACTATGAATTTTCATGTGTTGACCCTATTTCCGGATATGGTACGGCAGGGGCTGGATACCAGCATAATCGGCCGAGCCATGAAAGAAAAACATATTTCGCTGGAAACTGTCAATATCCGGGATTTTTCCGATAATAAACATAACAGAGTTGATGACTATCCATATGGCGGAGGAGCCGGCATGGTTATGCAGGCGGAGCCTGTCTACAGGGCTTATTGTTCCGTTGCTGAAAAATCCCTGGCAGCGGGCAAGAGCAGAAAGCCCCGGTGTATTTATCTGACTCCCCAGGGGAAGGTATTTAACCAGACTATGGTGGAGGATTTTGCCCAGGAGGAGGAGCTTATTTTTCTCTGCGGACATTATGAAGGGATAGATGAGCGGGTTTTAGAAGAAATCGTGACGGATTATGTCTCCATTGGAGATTATGTGCTCACAGGCGGAGAACTGGCATCTATGGTCATGATAGATGCCATCTCACGTTTTGTACCGGGTGTTTTGAGCAATGAGGAATCCGCCCAATTTGAATCCATGCAGGATAACCTGCTGGAATATCCTCATTTTACGCGGCCTGAGACCTGGCACAATAAGAGCGTGCCGAGGGTTCTTCTGACCGGTGACCATAATAAAATTGAAGCCTGGAGATGGGAACAGTCTCTGAGGCGTACAAAGGAGAGGAGACCGGATCTTATGGAGAAAAACAAAACTTTGACAGTGGCTTATTTCAGTCCCACAGAAGGGACAAAACGTGCAGCAGAAATTCTGGCGGGCATGTTGTCACAGAATCCGCAGTATTTGGATCTGACCAGGAGAAAATTGAGAAAACAAAAACAGAGTTTTACAGAGAAGGATCTGCTGCTTGCCGCGGCCCCTGTTTACGGCGGACAACTGCCCAGAATGAGAGAAGCGTTATTTGTAAATCTGCATGGAGAGAATACGCCCTGTATTCTCATGTCAGCGTACGGAAACCGGCATTATGACAATACTCTGGCTCAGATGCAGAAGATCCTTGAGGACAGAGGGTTTTACTGTATCGGGGCAATTGCACCGGTTATTCCGCATATATATTCTGAAAAATTGGGAAATGGGCGCCCGGATGAATTGGACATACAGGAAATCCGTAAGTTTGCGGTGACAGTGAAGAAACGTCTGGAAGAGAAGTTTCATGGACCCATAGAGCTTCCGGGAGTAGCAGAGCCGGAACCAAAGCAAATGAAGCCTGTGGCAAAGTTCTGGGATTCCGAAAAGTGTAATGGATGTCAGGCCTGCGTTCAGAAATGTCCCGCTGCGGCTATTGACAAAGAAACGTACACAGTGGATGAGAGCTTGTGTATCAACTGTATGAGATGCGCAAAAATCTGCCCCTCAAAGGCCAGAAGTTATGACTGTGGGGATGTTCAGAAATATCTGGAGTCTAATTTTACGGCGAGACGGGAAGTTGAGTGGTTTTAAATCGGTGAAATCACTGGAAGCATAGTATTTTAACTTTGCTTTCAGTGATTTTTTATGGAGCCGTGTATTTAGGAAAACAGAAAGAAGCTTGTCTGCTGTTTTCATTTGTATCACGTATTGGAGTCGGAACAGTCATCCGGAAAGCTGCTTCCAGGTTCCGGGTCTCCGTGCAGCCGGTTGATTTGAACCAGACACATTAACAGAATTCCAAACATGGAGCCGACCAGGAATGATATAGCGATAAAAACAATCATAGGATAAACCCAGCCCTTCTTATCATAATATTTGTGAATAAGTTGTTCTAATATATATTATATTGCAAATACGGGATGTTTATTCAGTAATAGGAATATTAGAAGGATAATCTGACAGATTTATATTTACAATAAGTTTTCTGGAACCAGTGAGAGGAGAAGTTCTTTATCTGTGTCTGTTTAAGGAATATGGTATTTAGTTTACTGCTTTTAAATATGAAGTGATAATGTCGATCAAATAGGTTAATTTATCCGATGGACAGGTTTCAATCAATGTTTTGACAGAATCGGAATCATTAAATGATTTCTGTTCACCGAACAGCAGATAATCCGTGTTTATATGCAGAGCAGATTTAAGCTTGCACAAGGTGTCCAGGGACATGCCTTTTTGCCCTAATTCTAAATCATAACAGAACCGAGGCGTGATATCCGCCATTTCAGCCAGTTCTTCCCGGGTATATCCCATCAGTTCCCGTTGCTGCTGAATCCTTTTTCCTATACTAAGTTTATCTAGTGTTCCCATTTTTTATCCTCCGTATATTTTTTTAGTGGAAAAATATCCCTTTGACTACGATACCAGAAATTAAATGGTTAAAAATGAACTGCAAGGAGATAAAAAATGTGCTCAAGGTTCGTTTTCATTACCGCTGTAAAAAGATAAAATCAAAGTTGCAATAAAATGTAATTTTTTGACAGGCACTTCTAACTGTTTTATATATTATGATGCTGAAAGCGCTGTTTTTTATGCAAATGGATTATCGAAAAATAAACATTTATAAAGGACTGTATCGTTTGTGAAGAGAATGCAGGAATGTGCCTCATAAGTTGATTATGGGGAATGAATTCCCTTGTATTCAAAAGAAAGATAGCGGAAAGCTCAGTTTCCTTAATTTGACGAACGGAGGGTGAATGTTTATGGATTACATTTTAGATGGCCGGAAACCATAAAGAGACAAGATGGTTTTTATGTTTTTTGAAGAAAAAGAGGAACCTGCAGAGAGTATTTTACAGTGGTCCGAAAATAGATGTACAGCAAAAGATGCATCCCGTTGCTTGACATAATATGTCAAACGCGATAGAATGTACAGGAACAAAGGAAAAAATAAGTGATTATTGGCTGGCGCTCCGTGTGAAAACAGCCCTAGGTTACAGGGTGGGGTGGTCAGCTTTTCCTATACGGCTGGGTTAAATGTACAAGATTATCGGATAATTGTATAAGACGATTCTGCCAAATGCTGTTAGGTTACAGCAAAATCATTGAGGGATTTGGGAGTCAGTTATGTATCAGAAAAATGGAAGTAGTTGGTTAAAGCATTTGGATTTCATCGTACTGGATTTAATCTGTATGGAAGTTTCATTTCTGCTGAGCTATGTCTTTAGAAACGGGAAAATGTTCCGATTATCCGATGACAATTATCGTGATGTAGAGATCATCCTGTTCTTTATCTTTTTTGTCGTTGTGTTTTTTAATGAGAGCTATAGTGGCATTTTGAGGAGAGGTTATTTCAAAGAGTTCGTAGCTGTATTTAAACACGTGACTTATATTATTGCCACCATGCTGGTATATCTGTTTTTTATACAACAGTCTTCTACATATTCCCGTGTTATTTTTATCAGTATGTGGGGCATTTATGTTGTGTTGTCCTATGTAACAAGACTGGCATGGAAAGAAAATATTAAGAGAAGAGTAGATAAGCAGGAAGGTAAGCGTTCCCTGCTGCTAGTGACATCTGCGGATGTGGCATCTGAAGTTGTGAAGACAATTCTGAGAAATAATTTTGAGAACTTATATCTGGATGGGATTGCCATTATTGATGTGGATATGACAGGTAAGAAGATTCTGGGTGTACCTGTTGTAGCGGATAAGGACAACATGGTTTCTTATATCCAGAAGAACTGGGTGGATGAGGTGTTTTTTAATCCATCAGAAAAGACAGTTATTTCTAATGAAATGATCAAAAGCTGCGCAAGTATGGGCGTAACGATACATATGAAGCTGGCTAAGCTGGAAGTTCTGGGCAATAACCAGATTGTGGAGAAAATGGCTGGTTATACTGTGCTCTCAAGCAGTATTAAGATGGCTTCACCGAGAGATATGTTTTTGAAAAGAACAATGGATATTGTTGGAGGTTTTGTTGGTGTTTTGATGACCGGAATACTGACTTTATTTATTGCACCTATTATTAAGATAAAATCACCGGGGCCTGTATTCTTCTCACAGATTCGAGTTGGAAAGAATGGTAAGAAGTTCAAGATTTATAAATTCCGTTCCATGTATATGGATGCTGAGGCGCGGAAAAAAGAGCTGATGGAAAAGAATAAGATTCAGGATGGTCTGATGTTTAAGATGGATAATGATCCCAGGATCATTAAAGGGATTGGGAATTTTATTCGGAAGACTTCACTGGATGAGTTTCCTCAGTTCTGGAATGTGTTGAAAGGGGATATGAGTCTTGTTGGGACAAGACCGCCGACAGTGGATGAATGGGAGAAGTATGAGGCACATCATAGGAAGAGACTGGCCATTAAACCGGGTATTACCGGGATGTGGCAGGTTAGTGGGAGAAGTGAGATTACAGATTTTGAGAGGGTTGTGGAGTTGGATACGGAGTATATAACTAGTTGGAGTTTGGGGTTGGATTTGAAATTGTTGTGGAGGACTGTTGTGGTTGTTTTTAGAGGGGAGGGGTCGATGTAGTGAGAGGAATATAATAGATAAGTAATAAATAACATAAAATTATATGTTTGGAGTAATCGTTATGCAACATAATGAACAACATGTTTTCCTCGTGGGTGCCAAGTCACTTGGTGCCTATGGTGGATATGAAACATTTATAAATAAGCTAACAGAATATCATCAGTATGATAAGAGAATAAAGTATCATGTAGCATGTAAAGCAAACGGTGACGGTTACATGGATGAGACAAAAATCGATGGTGTGAATGATATAATTGAAAAAGATGGTGAGACTATTGAGTTTATCTATCACAATGCTCGCTGCTTTAAGATTCTGATTCCAGAGAAACTTGGGCCAGCTCAAGCTATTTATTATGATGTAAAGTCTCTAGAAGAGTGTTGCAAGTACATCAAAGAAAACCATATTCTGCATCCCATAGTATATATAATGGCGTGCCGCATTGGTCCATTCATGAAAAAGTTTTATAAAGAAATCCACAAACTGGGTGGCAAAGTCTACCTGAATCCGGATGGTCATGAGTGGATGAGAGCCAAGTGGAGCGCACCGATTCGGATATATTGGAAGTTCTCTGAGCAGATGATGGTTAAGTGGTCAGACTTGAAAATCTGTGACAGTATCAATATCGAGAAGTATATCCATGAGTGCTATGATGGCAAAGGGATAAAAGGCTGTAACCCTAAAACCACCTTTATTGCCTATGGTGCAGAGACAAGAGTTAGTAGGCTGGCAGATGACGATGAGAAGTTGATTAGCTGGTATCAGAGCAAAAACTTGAAGCCTTTTGAATATTTTCTCGTGGTTGGACGTTTCGTGCCAGAAAATAACTACGAAATAATGATTAGAGAATATATGAATTGCGACAGCAATAAAGATTTTGCAATTATCACAAATGTGAATGATAAGTTCTTAGATGAACTGGAAGTTAAGCTACATTACAAAAATGATAAGCGAATCAAGTTTGTTGGTACCGTGTACAATCAGGAACTTCTGATGAAGATTCGAGAAAACGCTTGGGGTTATTTCCATGGTCATGAGGTTGGTGGAACAAATCCTTCTCTGCTTGAGGCGCTCGGCAGTACAGAACTAAATCTGCTTTTGGATGTCGGTTTTAATCGGGAAGTTGCTGAAGAGGCCGCATTTTATTGGACAAAAGAACATGGAAATCTGGCAAAGCTTATAAACAGTGTTGATAAGATGAGTTTTGACGAGAGAGTTGAGTATGGCAGAATGGCTAAGAAAAGAATCAAGGATACATACAGCTGGCAGTATATATGTGATCGGTATGCAGAAGCGTTTTTGAAGGGGAAAGTGTGATGAATTATATACAAGCCAAAAAAACAAATCGACAATTTGAATATATAAGGGCCTTTTCCATCATTGCAGTTATAACTATCCATACAATGTATTCTGCGTTGATACAGTTTGGGAATAGTGCGACAACTTTAAGTATCTTGATCTATCATATAGTTGTAAATTTGATGTGGTGGGCTGTTCCTTGCTTTTTAATGATGACGGGATCATTATTATTGGATGGTAAAAAGGATATAACCATGAAAAAATTATATGGTAAATATATTTTGCGTATGATTATTGTTCTATTTAGTTTTGGTTTGGCTTTTTCCTGGATGGAATTGGTTTTTGAGAAAAAAACAATATCCCTGACTCAGATACCAGAAGCATTCTTAGATGTGCTTACGGGAAATACGTGGGCGCATATGTGGTATATTTATTGCCTTCTTGGATTATATATTCTACTTCCGATGTATAGACTAATTGCTGATTATGCTTCAGATACAAAACTTAAATATATTCTGTTTGTTTTGTTTGTATTTGAGTCAGTACTTCGTGTGACAAAAATTTTCGGAGTAGAATTGGGATTTTATTGTCATATTAATACAATTTATCCGTTTTGGTTTCTTATGGGAGCAGCCTGGAATCGTGGGATGCTTAAAAAAATTATTAAAGTTGATATCTGCTTACTAGTGATGTCTTCTTCATTATTAGTTATCGCGTCTGTTCTAGGGGTGCTTTTGAAACTGCAATTAGGTTCTTTGTTTGGTTATGACTCAGTTTTTGTAGTGATACAATCGTTTGCGTTGTTTTCTGTCTTTAATTCGATGAAAATTAAAAATAAATGGGACAGAATTTTGTGCAAGATAGGAGATAAATCATTTGGGATATATTTAATACATATGTTTTTTATCAATGTATTCTACAAACTTTTGAAATGCAACCCATTCAATGTTTTATTTGGTGTAGGGGGGGCAGTATTTGTTATTATCAACATTGTGCTTTCTTATATTGCGGTCAGCATATTGAAAAGTTTACCGGGATTTAAAAGAATATTGTAGGGAGAATAATATAATGAATAAGTTAATAAGCATTATAATTCCTGTGTATAATGTGGAATGTTATTTAGGCGCTTGTATGGAAAGTGTACTAAATCAGACATACAAAAAAATTGAGGTTATATTGGTAGATGATGGAGCAACCGATAATAGTGGTCAGATGTGTGATCATTATGCAGAAGAAGATATGCGAGTAAGAGTTATTCATAAAAAAAACGGTGGTTTGGCAGATGCTAGAAATAAGGGGATAACACATGCCAATGGCGATTACATCATGTTTATCGATAGTGATGATGTGGTTAGTCAAAATTTTGTTGAATATTTATATAGTTTGATTATTGAAAATTCCTCTGATATAGGAATATGTAATCCGATTCATTGTTATCCTGGAAGAAAAATTAAGTTTGAACCAGAGAATATGAAGAAAATATTCAAACCTGAAGATGCAATTGTTGAAATGCTATACCAAAAGTCATTCTTGGTAGCAGCTTGGGGAAAAATATTTAAAAAGGAATATTTTGATGATATTTTATTTCCCTATGGAATGCTGTTTGAGGATAGTGCCATAATGTATAAAATTTTCGATAAGGCAGAAAAGATTGTATATAGTGATGCAAAATTGTATGGATATATGCATCGGAATGGCAGTATAACAACAAATGATTTTTCAAAGCGAGATTGTGACATATTGACTATTTGTTCACAAATAACGGATTATATGGAAAATAAAAATGAAAGACTGTGGAAGGCTGCAATGTCATATCAAACCGCAGCAGCTTTTAGAATATATATGAATGCACCACGAAATGGAGAGTTTGATTTGGAATTAAGAGATTGTAAAATGTTTCTTAAAGAGAATTGGAAGCTTGTTTTGCAAGATCCAAATATTAGATATAAAATGAAAATCGCTTTGCTAATGTTCAAGTATGCTAGGCCAATAATGCCTATTATCTATAAAAAAACAAATCGATGGAAATAAGAGAGGAATAATAAAATGAAAGTTATCGCCTTTTACTTGCCTCAGTTTCATAATATCTCAGAAAATGATGAATGGTGGGGGGATGGATTTACTGAATGGGTTAATGTAAAGAAATCGAAACCTCTTTATGAAGGGCATGATCAGCCACGTGTGCCACTAAATAGCAATTATTATAATTTGCTTGATGATAACGTTAAGAAATGGCAGGTGGACTTAGCAAGAAAGTATGGAATATACGGTTTCTGCTATTACCACTATTGGTTTAGTGGACACATGCTTTTGGAAAAACCGATGGAACAAATGCTTGCCAATAAAGAGATTAATTTGCCATTCTGTATTTCTTGGGCAAATGAACCATGGACAAAGGCATGGGTTGGAGATGCGAAAAAGGTATTGATTCCACAAAACTATGGAGAGGAAAAAGAATGGAAGGAACACTTTGACTATCTGTTACCGTTCTTCAAAGATGATAGATATATTAAAGTAGATGGAAAACCTCTTTTTGTAATGTATCGTCCAGAAATTGTTGGATGTTTGAATCAAATGCTGGATTATTGGAACAAGCTGGCTAAAGGAAGCGGATTTGAAAACGGTTTCTACTTTGCTTATCAAAACATTGATTTTGATTTGAAAAAGGATAAAGATGACAGTCGCTTTAATATGAATATTGAATTTGAGCCACTTTATGCCTATCATGATATGTTTGCAAACCAACATAAATATTTAAAAGCTATCAGAAGAAATATATCAAACTGGGTTGGAAAATATTTTGGTTTCGATTTACTGCATTATGGGGAAAATTTTTTTAATAAGAACAAACCATTGAGTTACGATAAGGCATGGGAGGCAACACTTAAAAGAAAGCCTGCAAGCGATAAAAATGTGCCAGGTGCTTTTGTTGGATTTGACAATTCACCTAGACGCGGAAAAGAAGCAAAGATTTATGACGGTGCTACACCAGAAAAGTTTGAAAAATATATGACTAAACAAGTAAAACGGGCAAGGGATGTATATCATTCAGATATGCTTTTTATTACAGCATGGAACGAGTGGGCAGAGAGCGGCTATTTAGAGCCTGATGAAAAATTTAAATATGGCTATTTGGAAGCTATAAAAAAAGCTCTTGATGCAAATGGAGAGTTTCCAGAATATCCTGTGATACAATAAGAGGAAGGTAATTGATTCATGAAAATAAAATTCAATTATGTATTACTTGCCTTTATATTCTTATACCCTATAACACCGTGGTATATTGCTTTTGGACCATTAAATCTCGTAAACATAGTAGCATTGATATTTGTTGTTTTATGGGCTTTTGGGACCAAAATACAACTTGTAAGTTTATCAAAAACTAGTGCTTTTTTTTGGATATATCTTGTTGTTTATTCAATGCAGGCCGTCTTTGATACTTCAATTACTAATGCATTCGCATATATTATTGCCCAATTGGTAGTGTGCTTGATATTTTATTCAGAAGTAAGAAAGAGAAATTTACTGAAAGAATCTCTACAGACATTGGCATATGCAGGAGGTTTTCTAGCTATAACAGGATTAGTGGAAGAAATTACAAGAGTGAATATATTTCATATTATCTCTAGGCTTCCAGAAAATAATTTTTACAAGGAAATAAGGTTAGGTATATATAGAATAGAAACATCTTTTTCTCATCCAATTGTATATTGTGCTTATTTGTGCTTTATTGCAGGTATTTTGGTTTATTTAATAGAACATGAAGAGAGCTTTAAAAAGAAAAGATTATTTAAAGTGATTTACATTATAGTATTAGTAAATGCTGTCTTAACAATGTCGCGTTCTACATTGCTTATTTTAATTTTTGAGCAATTCATATTAGGATATTATACAGGATTTATTCGATTTAGTAAAAAAATTATTATAGGTATTGTGCTATTAATAGTTTTTGTTGTGGTATCTTTGGCAGTAAATCTATCATTTATTTCTCGGTTGAGGGATGTTTGGTATATGATACTTGCTATTTTTGACGACAGTTATTCTTCCTTGTACACCGCATCATTTGGAATGAATCAAAGCGGTGTAGGTAATAGGCTGGATTTGTTTAACTGGGTTGCTGAATCGGTAAAAGGACATGAGTTATTTGGAATGGGTACGTCTTCAAAGTTTGCTTATTCGGTACATGCGATAGAGTCAACATGGAATTATGCCTACACTTGGACAAAAACATCAATTGAAAATGAGTATCTTTATAATTATTATATACATGGAGCAGTTGGGTTATTAGCATTTACTTCTAACATAATAAGTACAATACTGTATTCAGTAAAAACAAATAGTAAAAGGAAAAATGTGTATTTTGAATCGAAAAAACATGAAATTTCTTTTCCAAAGCTGATGACCATTCTATTGTTGGGCTACGCTATAATGTTATTTTCTGTCCGTGCTTCTGATAATGTTAGAATATTTAATTTGCTAATTTGTATGCTATTTGCCTATAGATATAATCTGAAAGAATGGAGTAGTAAGGAATGAAAAATGAGGTAAATGTCGGACTATACGATATGGATTTCTTTGATTTAAATTTTGGGGTTAATGCATTAGGTATTTGTCATATTCTCATGCTAGACCGAATTAGTCAAAAAACAGGAGTTCATATTAAATATACAATTTTTACTCCAGAGTCATCTTTAAGGGTTGTTTCTCTATTCAAAAAAATCTGTGGTAAAAAATTAGATGTTGTTACAGTGCGCCCCATAAGTATTAGGCATCAAGATATCTTTTGGAATTTTTATCGAGAGGTTAAGAAGTGTGATTTCGTCATTGACGCAACAGGTGGTGATAGTTTTGCTGATATATATGGAAATAAACGATATATTAGAGGTACGCTTTGCAAACATGTTGTGGAAAAACAGAGTAAGCTAATTCTTGCACCACAGACTATTGGGCCATTTTATAGTATATTTAATGAGTTGTTTGCTATATCGGCAATTAATAGAGCAGTTAGTGTGTTTGTACGAGATCAGTTATCATTTGACTATGTTAAAAAGATTGCACCTAAGTCGAACCTTTTGTTAGCAAGTGATATAGCCATGGGGTTACCTTTTGATAAAGAAGCTGTATCTTGTAAGGTGGATAATAAGATAAACCTAGGAATAAATATTTCAGGGCTATTATGGAAGGGTGGCTATACCGGAGATAATCAGTTTAAACTAACATTAGATTATGTTCAGCTTATGACAAATATAATAGAACGATATTCTGTGAACTCTTCATATCAAATCCATCTGATCGCACATGTTATTGAAGATGGTGCGTATGAGGATGATTATGTGGTTTGTAAGGAGCTTTTTGAAAAATATAAAGGTACAATTTTGGCACCCAAATTTACAAATCCTATTGAGGCTAAAAATTATATATGCCATATGGATTTATTTATAGGGGCTCGAATGCATGCCACAATAGGCTCGTTTTCGAGTGGAGTTCCAACAATACCAATTGCATATAGTAGAAAGTTTGAGGGAGTCTTTGGCAGTATAGGTTACAATATAAATATAGATTGTCAAGCTTTGAAGACTCAAGAAGCAATTCATAAAGTAGACGACATGATAATAAATTATGAAAATATAACACAGGAAATGAAATTACCATTATCAAAAGCGAGGAAGAGAATTTCAAATTATGAGAGTTGCCTTACTGAAATGATAGAGTCAATTTAAAATTAAGAGGGGGATTAAATATGTATAGCGTACATCAGAATGTTCAGATTTTGATTGCATTATTAAAAAAATATGAAATTCGTGATTTAGTAATTTCGGCGGGGACAAGGCATATACCACTTATCTTTTCTGTGGAAGAAGATAAGTTCTTCAATTGTTATTCCATTGTCGATGAAAGAAGTGCTAGCTTCTTTGCATTAGGATTGATAGAAAAACTAAAACGTCCAGTTGCAATTATTTGTACGTCTGGAACAGCAACGGCGAACTATGTTTCAGCAGTGAACGAAGCATTTTATCAGCATCTTCCATTAGTTGTATTAACATCTGATAGACATCCGTATTATTTAAATCAACAGGAGAACCAGATGATTCCTCAGGTGGGGTTGTATAAAGATGTCTGTAAGAAGGCTGTTAATTTACCAATCGTGAGGGATAGCAAGGATTTTTGGTATTGTTCTAAATTAGTAAATGAGGCACTTTTGGAGCTGAATCATAGACAAGCTGGGCCAGTACATATAAATTTCCCTATTGATGATAATTATCCTGTCGAACAGGGAACCTTTAAATTTGAGATTTCAGAGCTCCCTGATGTGGTAAAGATTGATAGACTTATGTTAGAGGATTCCGTTGCAAAATGGAAGCAAAAATCCGAGGAACTTAAGCAAGCAAAAATACTTATAATTTATGGACAACATGGAAAACTAAGTCCTGATATAAAAGCTGCCTTTGATAGCTTTTGTGAAAAATACAATTGCATGGTATCTGTTGATCATTTGTCGAATTTGAAGGGAAAATACTGTCTAGATACATATGTATTAGGATCGTTGCTTTCCAGCAATGAATTAAAGAACATTTGTCCAGATATAGTAATAACAATGAATGGAAATTCTATAACGCCTTTGAAAGCAAAGTTGTTAGGCATAAGTGGCGCTTTTAAGCATTGGCATGTATCTAAAGAAGGTTTTGTATCAGATGTATTTAGATGTCAGACGGATATTATAGAATGTAAACCATCAACTTTTTTTTCCAAATTTTCTTGCCTTGCAAATTCCACATCGAGTCATAGCTATTTCCAAAAATGGACAAGTCTACAGAATTTGAAAATAGACCTTTCTAATCAACCTTGTAAAATTGAATATTCAAGTGTTTATTCAGTTCAACAAATGCTTGCCAATATTCCTAAAGATAGTTTGCTGCATATTTCAAATAGTAATAACATTCGTATTGCAAGTTATTTTTCAATTGATGAGAGCATAGAAGTGTTCTGTAATCGCGGTACATGCGGAATAGACGGATCCATGTCTTCTTTCATTGGACAAGCATCTCTGAATGAAGGGCTTGCTTTTCTTATGATTGGAGATCTGAGCTTTTTCTATGATATGAATGCACTTTGGAATGGGTATATTAGTAAAAATGTTAGAATATTAGTAAACAATAATTCTGGGGGCGCATTATTCCATTCTTCTTATTATAAACAAGTGAAAACTTTTCCGAATATTGATAGGCATATTGCAGCTGCACATAAGACAAGTGTTCGTGGATGGGCTGAGAGCAGAGGCTTTAGATATTTTGCGGCTTCAAGTAAGGAAGCATTCGATATCGCAATGAAGGAATTTATAAAGACAGATTCTATGCAACCTATTATCATTGAAGCGTTTACAGACAAAGAGGTTGATACAAAACAGATGAATGTGGTGTTAAATTCCTTTAGACCTGCAACAGAAAAGAATTTAACCGCTGTTGCGTCAAAATTACCGCAGCCGATGAAAAGACAAATTAAGAAGATTTTGGGAAGAAATTAAAAAGGAGTGGAAAAGATGGAACTGAAAGATGTTGCAAAGAAACTGATTCCCAAAAGAGTCAAGGAATTACTTAAAAAAGAAATAGGGTTGAGTACATCATATGTGCTAGAAATTACGGATGTAAAAAAACTTGATGGTAGAATAGCTATTGTTACAGGCGGTTCTGGAGCAATTGGAAGCGCAATTTGCTTCAGATTGGCAATGGAAGGTGCTATTGTTGGTGTTTGTGCACGTAGCAAAAGTAAAGCTGAGGTGGTCATCAATAATATTAAAAAAAACGGGGGATTAGCATTTCCAATTATTATGGATGTTACAGATGATAGTAGCATTATAAAAGCATTTGAAGAAATTAAAAATGAATATGAGGCAATTGACATTTTAATAAATAATGCTGGAGGAAGTGCACGCGAGTTATCAAAGCGATTTGAGGACCAGGATTTTTCTATTGTTAATATGATACTAAACACGAACCTTCGAGGAACCATGTTCTGTACTCATGAAGCACTGAAGTATATGAAGCGGACAGATACTTCTCGTATTATTAACATAGCTTCGATAGTTGGGCTGCAAGGAAAATGTGGCATGACTGATTATGCAGCATCTAAGGCAGGGATACTGGGCTTTACGAGATCACTGGCAATTGAACTTGGTAAAGCAGGAATTACAATAAATAGTATTTCACCTGGTTGGGTCAGTCAAGCAGTATTTGATCATGGCATGAAAATACAACGGGGGAATATTAATTGCATGGGGCATAGTGGACAAACTGATGATATTGCAGGTGCAGTAGCGTATTTAGTATCAGATGATGCAAAATTTGTTACCGGTCAAAATATAATAGTTGATGGCGGCAGAAGTCTTGGATTATGGGGAGATAATTAAATTGATAGGAGACAAATTGGATGAATTCGGATAATTATAAAAGAGCAAGTACATATTATTTAATAGGAAATTTTTTCAATAAAGGAATTGCCTTTTTAACGGTTCCGATTTTTACTCGAATTTTGTCTACAACAGATTATGGAATTGTTACTACTTATAATTCATGGATTGGGATTCTGGCTATGATAATGGGGTTTGCGCTTCATATGGGTGTACGAATGGCGTTTGTAGATTATAAAGGAGAAATTGATGACTTCATGTCATCAATTGTTTTGTTTACACTTGCTTGTTCAATTGGAATGACATTTATTGTATCAGCGTGTGCAATATTACTTAAAATTAATATAAGTATTCTGCTGATTGCTCTTTGTATGATTCAGGCATTTTCTACGGCAATAATACAGGATTATTCACACTATTTGATGATGCAGTATCGATACAAATTCCGGACGATGTTGATGATACTACCAAATCTTATTTCAGTGCTAGTTTCAATAATCGCAATTTTATTTGTTTTCAAAACGAATTTATATTTAGGAAGAATTATTCCGACTGCATTGATAAATTTATTTTTTGGTTTAATCGTCGTTGTATTGGTTATGAGAAAAGGTAAAGTTGCTGTTGATTTCAGATATATCAAATACGGTTTGGCTATTTCTGCTCCGTTAATTGTTCACGGAATAGCTTTAAATGTCCTTTCACAGTCAGATAGAACAATGATTACAATGTTAGCAGATGCTTCACAAACAGGTATTTATAGTCTGATTTACAACTTTAGTATGATTGCTACGGTGATAACAACTGCATTAGAGGGGGTATGGATTCCTTGGTTTACAGAAAGGGTGACAACAAAGAAGTATATTTCGGATATTAATAAGCTGTCAATTGATTATGTGAATTTAATGACATATGCAATGGTATGTTTAATACTAGTGGCACCTGAAGTGGTAAAAATACTTGCAAGCAATAAATATTGGGAGGGTATAGTTATAATCCCTCCTATTGTGTTGGCAAATTATATTATATTTATGTATACACTCTATGTAAATATAGAACATTTTTATAAGAAGACACTGTTTATTACTGTAAATACTTTTGTTGCGGCAACAGTAAATATTATTTTGAATTTTATTTTTATTCCTCAATATGGATATGTTGCAGCTGCATTTACTACTGTAACTGCATATATTGTATCATTGATTATGCATGCTTCATATGCAAAAAAATTGGAACCCCAATTATATCCATTAAAGATGTTTGGTCGACCGCTAACTCATGTTATTATTTCGGCTGTGATTTTTTATATTTTATTGGAACATCCGATTTTTCGATGGGTTTTAATGTATATATATATAAGTGCAATGATAATTAAAGAGCATAAAAGAATATATGAGCTATTTCCGGAAATAGAAGCAAAGATAAAGAAAAAATGATTAAAGATTGCCATGCATCCTTTCATATAAAGTATGAGAAGTAAGAAATTTTGTGAGCAAAATCTAAATCATTTTAAGCTAATTATAGAAATTGTTCTTTTAGCATATAGCGCTAATTATGAATTGTTATGGTATTTACACTGTTTGTAAATTTGGAATATATAATAAACGAGTATTATATATGCTGAAAATAATGATGGATATGCTTAGAAACAGTTTCGCAGTGATTTTTGGAAAACCCTTTATTATTATTTATAATCATGATTTATGTTTCAATAATTATAGGGCAGAGTATGGCACTGTTATGGATTTATTTTAACAAGAGAGTAGCTCTAGTGTACTGACATATTGATAATTGAACTATAGTTCATTTTGATATACTTGTTATCGATGATAAAATGTATTTATGGAGGATATCGCAATGGCACGCCCTAAGAAAAGTACAGTTCAACTATCTGATATTGATGTAAAGAAACTTAAAGGTATTTTACAAAAAGCAGATACATGCCAGACGATTGTTAATCGTTGTAGGATCCTTCTGACTTTAGATGAAAATCATCCGCCCATACGGACTTATGACCAGTGTATTGCTCTATTTTGCGTCAGCCGTGCTACCTATTAAATGTTGCCAAAACTTATGCTCAGGATGGATTGGATGATGTCCTTAAAATCAAACAGAGTATCAACTCCAGTAATGCCCGTCGTAAAGTAAGTGGACGTATGGAAGCAAAAATTGTTGAGATAGCCTGCGGCCCCGCCCCGGAAGGGCATTCCTGATAGACAATTCGACTTTTCGAAGACCAGGCAAAAATCAAATTTGACGAGCCGATCAGCCATGAGACCATTCGGAGAACGTTAAAAAAATCGGCTTAGATCTCACCGCAGACAATACTGGTGTCTGCCAAACAAATCCGATGCGGAATTCGTAGCATGCATGGAAGATGTCTTTGACGTTTACGAGATGCCTTATAATCCTGTGGTTCCAGTTGTGTGTATGAATGAAAAACCATATCAGTTACTGGGTGAAGTGCGAGATTCATGGGCCATGCGTCCGGGAGATGGCAAAAAGATAGATTCTGAATATGCCCGTAATGGAACCTGCAGTATCTTCGCTTTCTATAGAAACACTTGGAGGAACACACCATGCGAGCATACGGGAACACCATACAGCCGAGGATTCGGTGGAAGAAATCAAATATCTGTCAGATGTCATGTATCCCGTTGCTGAAAAGATTATTCTCGTAATGGACAATCTGAACACACATAAGCCATCCTATCTGTATAAAGTATTCCCACTGGAAGAGGCCCGTCGGATTATTAAACGACTTGAAATACATTATAGCCCAAAGCATGGCAGTTGGCATAATATAGCGGAAATCGGATTAAATGTAATGACACGCCAGTATCTTACCAGACGAATGGGTTTGGTTGAACAGTTTCGGAAAGAATTGTCCGTTTGGGAAAACGAACGCAACTATGGGCAGGCTGTTGTAAACTGACAATTCAAGACAAATGATGCCCGTACAAAACTCACATCCCTGTATCCGGATATGTAATTTGGAATACAGAGGATGATTTAAATATCAATGTGTCAGCTCACTAGTACACAAAGTACAAATGATCAATGGAAAACGAAACATTATCTACCAGCTCTTGGAAGAATATGATATCCAGAGTGCAGAAGACATTCAGGATGCCCTCAAAGATCTGCTTGGTGGAACCCTCAAAGAAATGATGGAAGCGGAAATGGATGACCACCTGGGCTATGGGAAGTCAGAACGTTCCAACAGCGATAACTATCGTAATGGTTACAAATCAAAACGTGTTAACAGCAGTTATGGGTGCATGGACATTGATACCTCTCAAGATCGGAAGTCTACTTTTGAACCTAAGAGTTGTAAAGAAATGCCAGAAGGATATTTCGGATATTGATCAGAAGATTATTTCCATGTATGCAAAAGGCATGACCACCCGTCAAATATCTGAGACAATGGAGGATATCTACGGATTCAAGGCATCAGAAGGCTTTATTTCCGATGTCTCAGATAAGATCTTACCTCAGATTGAGGATTGGCAGAATTATCCACTGGATGAAGTATATCCGATCCTCTACATTGATGCCATTCATTATTCCGTGTGGGATAATGGTGGCATACGAAAGCTGGTTGTATATGTCATCCTTGGGATTAATACAGAGGGTAAAAAGGTGGTTCTAGCGATCCATGTCGGTGACAATGAGAGTTCAGAATACTGGTTCTCTGTGCAGAATGAACTGAAAAATCGCAGGGTAAAGGATATCCTCATCATCTGTACGGATGGTCTAAGCGTGATTAAGAAGGCGATTGCGGCCGCATTTCCTAAAACAGAATATTAGCGCTACATCGTTCACCAGGTACGAAACACACCGAAATATGTTCCGGATAAAGACAGGAAAGCCTTTGCCACAGATTTGAAGAACATCTATCATGCGCCAGATGAAAAGAAAGCCCTTGAAGCACTGAGGGATGTCACAGAAAATTGGACCCCAAAATATCCGAACGCTATGAAGCGTTGGGAAGATAACTGGGATGCCATCTCGCCTATCTCCAAGTTTTCCTCACAGGTCAGAAATGTCATTTATACGACAGATGCCATTGAGAGCCTGAATGCCGTCTATCGCAAACGGAACCGTCAAAGAAGTGTATTTCCAAGCGATACGGTACTGTTCAAGGCCCTGTATCTTTCAACATTTGAGGCAACGAAGAAATGGACGATGACCATTCAGAACTGGGGACAGGTCTATGGAGAACTAAGTATCATGTATCCAGATCGGCTGCCGGAATAAAAAATACTGTCTATTGAGAGGCGGGAATATCTCGCCTCCTATTGGGGAGTGTGAAACTTTTTCTGTAAATATGTGATTGAAGGGTTCTTCTATGATAAAATCAAAATAATCATAGGAGGGCCTTTTATTATGGCAAGAGAGAAGAAACCTGTACATCGGGTACAAATGACAGAAGGAAAGTAACCGCCAAATAATAATGCGGTCAGATATAAAATTACCCCAGCCCTTTGCGAGTTGGAGTAATTCACTATAATTCACATGCGATTTTTGATAGATTGGAGTTTTTCACTCCAGGGTGCAAGCTCTGCGAGCTGAGCATCAGTCATCTCCTTCGTTGGACGATGATCCAGTAGAAATTTCAGATATTCGTAAATGTTCAGGGCGTGTGCCTTTGCCATTTCAACCATTGTATAGACTACAGCACTGGCATTGGCTCCTTCTACAGAATCACTGAACAGCCAGTTTTTACGGCCAACTGCAAACGGACGGATCGCGTTCTCGCTGAGATTGTTTGTGAAACTACAGCGACCATCCTCCAGATAGGTCTCCGCTGTTTCCCGCCGGTTAAGGACATAATTCACCGCTTTATCCATGCGGGTATTTCGGACTGGCTTTTGCTGCTCAATCCACGACCAGAAAGCCTCCAGAACAGGTTTTTCCTTCTCGAGACGCAGCTGCTTACGTTTTTCATAATCACCGGGATATTTTTTGTTAATGGAATCTTCTATGGCAAACAGGCGGTTACAGTACTGGACTCCCTGTACTGCTGGCTGGCTGTAATCATACTGTTTCCCTTTGGGAACGGCGTCGATAAAGTACCGGCGGATGTGTGCCCAACAGGAACATCGTTTGATATCCGGCAGGCTGTTGTAGCCCTGGTAACCATCCGTTTCCAGATATCCGTGATAGCCTTCCAGAAACTCCTTTGCATAGCTGCCACTCCTGGTTGGAGAATAGCCATATAAGATAATGGCGGAAAGACCATCTTCGCCGCTGCGGAACAGCCACATGAAGGATTGCGTCTGTGCCCGGCGATCTTCTTCCTTCAATACCTGGACTCTAGTCTCATCTGCCATTGCAAAACTGCGCTTCAGCAGTTCCCTGTGGAAGTAATCATACATTGGCTGAAAGTAATTCCTGGAGCAATAGATAATCCAGTTGGCCAGTGTCGTCCTGCTGAACTGGGCACCATACTGTCTCCAGTCTTTCTCCTGACGGTAAAGGGGAAGTCCATTGGCGTATTTCTGATACATCGTCCATGCAACGGTGGATGCGGTCGCTGGGCCTTTTCCTACCAGGGCCTGCGGAACCTGAGACTTTACGATCACAGGTTTTTCTGTGTCTCCCAATCCTTCCTTACAGCACGGACATCCATAACTCTGGCTGTAGTATTCGATCACTTTACATGTTGCCGGAATGAATTCCAGCTCACGGCGGACATACTCTTCACCGATCAGAACCATCTGCGTACCACAGACCGGGCAGACCTGATCTTCTTCCGGAAGAGGAATGACTACTTTTTCAACCTTCAGGCCTTTAAAAAGATCCTCATGGGTTGATTTCTTCTTGCGGGTATGCTCCCGGATCACAGTCTCTTCTTCCAACAGGGAAAGATCTTGTTCCACTTCCGCTTCATCAAAAAGGTGCTGTTGTCCCGGAATGTCATCGGTCCTTCTTTCGCTGGAAGAACCGAAAAGCTTTTTGGTAAGATAGTCCACCTGTTCCTGAAGGGCTTTTTCATGGCTGGTTTTTTCATCAATAACAAGACGGAGAGATCTGATCAATTCCGTCTGCTCAGAGATCATTGTTTTCAGTTGTGTTATGGTATCCTTCAGCTCTCGCAGCTGGATGTCTTTTGCACTGGAAGCCATCGTTTTCTCCTTGAATTTAACACCTTTATTATACCAGAAACACAGCCATTCCTAAAGGAAAACAAGTACTGAAAAACGCTGAATTTATAAGGAAACCTGACATTTTTCTGTGCAGGATTTTTACCAGGATCCAGATGCTTTTTTACTCTGCTTTGAGTGCTTTTGGCTGGTCGATATCAATTCCTGACATTAGCCAGTCGAACTCCCTCCAGGAAAGATTCCGGACTTCCGACTGCTTCCTTGGCCATTGATACCCGCCCCGGATAGACAACCGTTTATAGACCAGGACAAAACCATCCGGTTCATGGAACAGAGCTTTGATCCTGTCCCGTCTTCTTCCACAGAACAGGAAGAGCGCACTGGATGTCGGATCCATCTTAAGCTGGTCTTCGATAATGGCACAGAGACCATCGATCGATTTGCGCATATCGGTATAGCCGCAGACAATGTAGATTTTTTCGAGGCCGGAGATATCACCTAACATGAGGTCTCCCGGATCAGGCGGAGTGTCCTGGTGAGCAGGGCAGGATCGGCATCATTGCTGATGCGGATTGTTACATTATTCATGGACACTTCAATCGTATGTGAATTGTCAAGGTTCGTTTGGTGCATCTGCGATGCTATATGCTGTTCTGGAAGGTGATCCGAAACAATGTCAATGGGAACCACATCCTGTTTTGAATGCGCGATCCCACAATGACCATAATTCGGTGCCGGGATCTGATCCGCTGCTGCTTTTCTGCAGCGGCTGACCCAGTTATAAAAAGTGCTTACTGCGATATCGTTTTCACGACACCAGTCAGCATCTGTCATGCCGCTTTGGCGGCATTCATTGATAAGCCGGATCTGTTCCGCCATCGGAACACGGGCTTTGCGAGTAGTTGTCATAACCTATCCTCCGTAATTGTAGTGAAATAGTCTAAATATCTTTCATCTACAATTATAGAGGAAACCAGGAAAATAGAAAATCCGCAGGAATATTTGGCGCTTACGAAGGAAAACGTAACATTATCCATCAGCTCCTGGAAGAATACGATATTCAGACAGCTGAAGATATTCAGGATGCTCTGAAAGATCTTCTGGGTGGAACAATCAAAGAAATGTTGGAAGCAGAAATGGAGGATCATCTGGGATATGAAAAATCTGAACGCTCTGATAACGAGGATTACCGAAATGGCTACAAACGCAAACGCGTAAACAGCAGTTATGGTACCATGGAGATTGAGGTCCCTCAGGATCGCAAATCCACTTTTCAGCCTCAGGTCGTAAAAAAACGCCAGAAAGATATTTCAGATATTGATCAGAAGATCATTTCTATGTACGCCAAAGGGATGACCACCCGACAGATTTCTGAAACGATCGAAGATATTTACGGCTTTGAAACTTCGGAAGGATTTATTTCTGATGTAACAGATAAGATCCTTCCTCAGATCGAAGACTGGCAGAACCGTCCCTTAGATGAAGTATATCCGATCCTTTTTATCGATGCGATCCACTATTCTGTCCGGGATAACGGGGTGATCCGCAAACTAGCGGCATATGTGATCCTGGGGATCAATACGGAAGGAAAAAAGGAAGTCCTTACCATTCAGGTTGGAGATAATGAAAGCTCTAAATATTGGCTTTCTGTTCTGAATGAATTAAAAAACCGGGGTGTAAAAGACATCCTGATCCTTTGTGCCGACGGTCTGGCCGGGATCAAAGAAGCCATCGCGGCTGCCTTCCCCAAAACAGAATATCAACGCTGTATTGTCCATCAAGTAAGAAATACCCTGAAATATGTTCCGGATAAAGACAGGAAGGCTTTTGCAACGGATCTGAAGACAATCTATCAGGCGCCAGACGAAAAGAAAGCTCTGGCAGCCCTTGAGAGGGTAACAGAGAAATGGACACCAAAATATCCGAATTCCATGAAACGCTGGAAGGATAACTGGGATTCTATTTCTCCGATCTTCAAGTTTTCAGCAGATGTCCGGAAGGTCATATACACGACCAATGCCATAGAATCCCTGAATTCCACGTATCGGAAATTAAACCAGCAGAGAAGTGTATTTCCGAGCGATACAGCGCTGCTGAAAGCCCTGTATCTAGCCACTTTTGAAGCAACAAAAAGGTGGACTACCACCATCCGGAACTGGGGCCAGGTCTACGGTGAACTGAGTATTATGTATGAGGGACGGCTTCCAGAATAAAAAACAGTTTGGTTAAAACAGGCGGAAAAGCCGCCTGCTATTGACATGCCATCCTCTGGATGGTATATATAAAACAAAGGTGGAATACCTAATTTCTAAGCATTCCACCAAGTCTTATCATAGAAGAATCCTATTTACAGACTTTTCTTCATACCCTCTCCTATTGACATACAACCATACTTGAAGTATATATAAAATAAGAGCTGGAAACTAGTTCATAGCTTACCAGCTCCACACTTATCATAGAAGATCTGTATTTACAGACTTTTCTTCACACATTTGAAAAATGTCCGCACCCCACTAAATAAATTCTAATTAAGAAAGGATTCACTCATGAGCAGCTCAACGGAAACAGCGACCCTTGATAATCTATGGAAGATAATCACATCCCACCAAGGAGAAACCTTCTACACAAAGAAATTACTCCCCTTTACCTACACCATCAAAGGCGGCGAAATGTTCACCGACCGCAGGGAACGCTCGATCACCAGAAGTACCTTTGAAAACGCATATAAAAAAATAAAAAGCAACCCCGATAAAATCACCGGCCCTAAGGCGCTGAACATGTACGGTGCGCCATATGTATGGGCAGTGCTGGCAAAAGTAACAGATATCTGCAGATCATAACAGATAAAACCTTCTGCCGTAAAATTTATTTCAAATGAAAACAACAAGTCAATAAGCTTATAAGTGAGGTAATAAAACCCATGCCCGGCTACATCATCCACCTAACCGCAGCGAATTTCTTCCTGAATTCGCTGCCATTTTCCCACCCCCTAAACCAACCAAAAGCCAAAAACGCCTTCCTGGTCGGTAATTTACTTCCCGACACTGTAAAAGACAAATTCCATTCTCATTTCCGAAGTCCTGACACACTACAGGAAATTGTTCAATATCCCATACTGCAAAAGTTTCTCGATAAATATCAGGGACTTCTATCAGACCCTAGTGTCCAGGGCTATCTCTTTCATCTATACACAGACTACCGTTTTTTCACCGAATATATGCCCCGTATCGTCCGCTATACGGACAGCAGTGGAAGAGAAACCTCCAAGAAAGATAATATTGTCTGGGCAGAGATCCAAAAGACAAAGAAAAAAATAAAAGTAACGGACTTTTTTTCTGAAGACTATTACTATGGCGACTACACCCGCATGAATACCTGGCTGGTGGTCCATTACAGGCTGCCTGTTCAGTTGGATACGAATGTACAGAATCCCGGTATTGAAGAGGTATGTTATTCAGATATATCAGAAATCCTTGAGGAATTAAAGTCTTACCTCCTTATGCCTCCGGAGGCGGCAGATCATCTTGCTGTTTTTAATAGGAAGGAACTTCTTGATTATATTCATTTCATTGCCAATCCTAAAGAATTAAAAAAAGTAATTGATTAATGATTTGTGTAATGTTAATATAATAATGTTGTTTGAAATGGGAAAGAATAGAAATTATGGTATCACTGCTCAGTGGATCCACACAATTATTCGCTGACAACAAGCATTGAGCAGCAGACAAAAATTCTATTTCCAAAAGTGATTTTGTACGGATTTTTGTCCGTAGCTGTGAAAATATTGAACAGCTGCATGACAGCAACACTTTCTTATTTTAAATATATACGAGAGGAATGGAAAGAAGATGAAAAAAGGATTAATTGCTGCAGCAATTATAGTATGCATCGGAATTACGGCAGGTACCGTATTTCTGGTACTTGATCGGGACAAGACAGCACCGGAGATAAAAGTTCCCGCAGAGAATACGCTGACCTATGTGGCGGGACAGGATAAAAAGCTGCTCCTGGAAGGTGTGACTGCGGTTGATGACAAGGATGGAGATGTTTCAGATACACTTATGGTGGAATCGGTTAAACCAACTTCTGATGGAACCCAGGCTGAAGTGACTTATACGGCCATGGATAACAGCCGCAATGTTGCAAAAAAGAAAATTCTGGTAAATTATCAGGCGTCCGGTGAGCCGGCTCCGGCAGAGGATGGTCAGACACCAGAAGGTACAGACGCAAATCCTGAAAACGGAGAAGCAGGGGCAGAAGCCCCGGCTCCGGAAGGTGAGGGTGAGGCGCCTGCGGATGTTCCGGCAGATGCGCCTGTTGACCCGGCCGCTGCAGAGCAGCCTGCACAGGACACAACAGGGGGTGCAGAAGCAACGGAAGCGGCAATTGCACAGCTTCCGCCAGGAAGCCCCCAGTTCAGGCTGAACCAATATGAGGTGACTCTGCCTGTGGGAAGCAAGTTTGATTACAGTACATATATTCAGGATATCACCGATGATAAAGACGACAGAAGCACTCTTTTCAGACAGATACAACTGCAGAATTCTGTGGATACAAATACACCCGGAAGTTATGAAGTTGTCTATTATGTTATTGACAGCGATGGAAATCAGTCAAATACTGCCACTTTAAAGGTAAATATCCAGTAGACAAACAGAGCACTTTCCTTTATAATGGTGGGTGAATTTATGGTAAAGGTGGGTAAGATTATTGATAATAGACACACACTGCCACATTTTGCCCGGTGTAGATGACGGAGCAAAGAATGCGGATGAGACACGCAAGATGCTGCGAATGGCATTTAAAGACGGTATCGATGAGATCATTGCCACGCCTCATTTTAACTGTGACATGGATGCATCCGTTCTGGAGAAAAGGATGGGAGCTTATCTGCGTACCTGCAAATATGCCAAGGAAATGAATCCAAAGTCCAGGATATATCTGGGAAATGAATTGTTTTACAGTGAAGATGTGGTGGATGCCCTTGACAGGGGCGATGCACTGACTCTGAATGAAACAAAATATGTTTTGGTGGAATTTCCCGTTTACGCGGAATTTCGTTATATACGGCACGCTGTGCAGCACCTGCAGTATGCCGGCTATATGCCTGTGATTGCTCATATAGAGCGGTATCAGGGGATGAAGAAGGAAGATCAGGTTGCAGAGCTGGTTGGAATGGGTGCCTGCATGCAGGTCAATGTTTCCAGTGTCATGGGCAAAGCAGGCTGGAGCACAAGATGGTATTTATTGAAATTAATGAGGCACGGACTCGTTCACGTACTGGGCACAGATGCCCATGGAGCGGCACACAGACGTCCGGAGATGAGAGACTGCCTTTCTTATATAGATAAGAAAATCGGTAAGACATATCGGGAAGAAATCAGCACAATAAATCCGTCAAGAATTATCAGAGGAGAATACATAAGTGGATAAGTTAGAGATCAAAGGAGAAATTTCATTATCAAGCCGGGAACGAGAAGTTTACCGTACCTTGAGAACCAACCTGGAATTTACAGGTGTGGAGAACCGGGTTATTGCGGTCACAAGCTGTACGCCCAACGATGGAAAAAGTACAGTTGCCTATAATCTGGCTCTGGCTTTGGCAGAAAGCGGCAGAAACACGCTGCTTATTGACGCGGATATGAGAAAATCCGTACTGGTTCACCGTTTGAGAGTTGAGGGAGCCCTTAAAGGACTCAGCCATTACCTTTCCGGTCAGAATGAATTAGGGGATGTGGTATACGGAACGAATAAGAGAAATCTTTTTCTGCTTCCAACCGGAATTTTCCCCAGCAATCCAACAGAGCTTCTTGGAAATGAGAGACTTCAGAAACTGCTCACAGGTCTGAAGAATACATTTGACTATATCATAATTGATACACCGCCTCTTGGAAGCGTGATCGACGCTGCGGTAATTGCCCAGGTATGTGATGGATCTATTCTCGTACTGGCGGCAGATAATTCATCAAGAGCAGAGGCAAAGGGTGTAGTTGGACAGCTTAAGGCAGCCAACAGCAATCTCCTTGGTGTTGTTCTCAACAAAGTGGATGTACATACAGGAAGCTACTACGGCAAGAAGTATGGCGGGTATTATGGAAATAAATACGGCGGATACTATTAAGATCAACAAGACACCGTAAGAAAAATTTTGCAATGAAAGAGGAACAAAATGAATAATAAAGAATACGATGACGAAATTGAGATTGATTTAGGTGCCCTATTCCATGTACTGCTGCGCAAATGGTGGCTAATCGGCATTTGTGCAATTATGGGCGGAGTGATCGCGTTAGGCGGTACAGCGCTTCTCATCACGCCTAAGTATGAATCAAAGGCTCAGCTTTATATTTTGAATAAGACAACAAGCGTTACATCCCTGGCAGATATTCAGATCGGCAGTGAGTTGACGGCCGACTTTGAGGTGATCGCCACCAGTAAGCCTGTTATTGATGCCGCTATAGAGCGTATACAGGAGGAAGAGGATAAAACATTTTCCAGAAAAGAAATCCTGGATGTTCTCACGGTGGTGAATAAATCCGGTACACGAATCCTGGAAGTGAAAGCCATAGATGAGAATCCGGCAGATGCCTGCATCATTGCCAATGCAGTCGCTGAGGAGACTGCAGACAGAATGGCATCCATTATGAAATCTGACCCGCCGACAACTGTAGAGAGCGCGGAAGTTGCAGAAAAGCCGGTCAGCCCCAGCCTTCTGAAAAATACCGCGATCGGTATTTTACTGGGTATCCTGCTTGTATGCGGAGTGCTTACCGTGAGGTTTATCATCAACGACAATATCAAGACAGAAGAAGATGTTGAGAAATATCTTGGTCTTTCCACACTGGCTATTGTTCCTTACGTGAAAGGTAAAGATAAGAAGAAAGATGAGCTTCGCAAACTGAAAGAGGCAGACAATGGAAAAGAAAAGAAGAAGTAAATGGTTCTGGGTTTTTTTGATCATATTCCTGGCAGCAGCGGCTTTTGCTGTATATTACTACGTAAGCCAGCAAAAGAAAGAAGAGGTTTACGATAAGCTGAAAGAAAACAATAAGACAGAAGAGCCGGAAGTTAAAGAGGAACCAAAGCAAGAACCGGTGCAGGCAGTACCAGAAGAGCCTGAAGCAGAACCTGTGGATATTCCCATTGACTTTGCCGGACTGCAGGAAATGAACCCTGAAATTTATGCGTGGATAAGGATTCCGGGTACAGAGGTAGATTACCCCATCGTGCAGCGTCCTGAAGATGATGCTTATTATCTGGATCACACCATAGAAGGGGCTGAGGGACTGCCGGGATCTATTTATACAGAATCCCTCAATAAAAAGGATTTTACAGACAAAAATACAGTGATTTATGGACATAATATGAAGGACAATACCATGTTTGGCAGTCTGAAGGATTATAAGGACAGCGCTTATATGGATGAGCATTCCGAGGTGTATATTTATACACCGGAACATATTTTTACCTATAAGATCTTTGCAGCAGTTACTTATGACAGCAGACATATTATGGTGGCCTTTGATTTTGCCCAGGATGAGCAGTATCAGGCATATCTTGATTCCCTCAGCCAGGTGAGAAATATGGCGTCTTATATCAACACCGATATACCGGTCACAACAGCTGACAGGATTATCACAATGTCAACCTGCAACGGAAATAATGACCAGCGGTTTCTTGTAGAGGCGGTATTGATTGATGAAAAGTAAAGAAAAAAAGAGACTGGTTGTGATTCTGGCGGTTGTTATCCTTTTGCTTTTGATCGCGGCGGTTGCCTTATATGTTGTAAAGAATAACAGCAGGGCCAAGGCAGTTACCGAGAATATGAAGAAAAGTACAGCGGCGTCGGTTTCTCAGGCCGGTGACGATACCATTACTTACGATGGTCAAAAATATGTGTATAATAAAAAACTTACCAATATTTTGTTCATGGGTGTGGATAAAAAAGAGACAGTCACTTTAAAGGATACTCCGGGAGTGGCAGGTCAGGCAGACTGTATTATGATCATATCTCTTGATAAGGAATCACAGACAGCGCGTATTTTGCAGGTTTCCAGGGATTCTATGACAGATATTGATATATATGATGCAAACGGTAATTATTATACCTCCGTCAATGCACAGCTTGCCACCCAGTATGCCTACGGAAATGCGGAGCAGAGCAGCTGCTGGGCTATGAAAAAGACTGTTTCAGAACTGCTTTTTGATCTTCCTATTGACGGATATGTATCTTTGAATATTGATGCCATAAGTACCATGAACGATGCTGTCGGTGGAGTCGAAATCACCATACCGGAGGATTATACGGTTATTGATCCTGCATTCGTAAAAGGCGAGACCGTGAAATTGACCGGAGCACAGGCAGAAAAGTATGTACGCTACAGGGATATTGACCAGCAGGGCAGTAATAATGGCCGTATGCAGAGACAGGTACAATATATTCCGGCTTTAATATCAGCTCTTCGGAATAAAGTCGGTGCGGCCGGTGATTATTATGAGGCGTTTTATCCTGTGATCAAGCCCTATCTTGTGACCGATTTGAGCGCAGATCAGATCAATAATTTAGCGCGTTATCAGCTTGATGACAGCGGGACAGAGTATGTTCCCGGGGAAGCTGTGGCAGGGGAAGAGCATGAGGAATTTCATGTGGATGATGAAAAATTGCAAAAAATATTGATAGAAATGTTTTATAAACTGCGAAAGTAGTGTTGTAACCTGATTTTCGCAGGAAGAACAAGTGTACAAACCCGTGATCCCGGTAATAAAAAGGGATTGCGGGTTTATTTTTGTCCTTGTCGTTAAAAGTAAGCTATCCTTGACTAAGTGCGCAAATCTTCACGTTTATCAGCGGACAGACATACTGAAAACATATTTTGAAGAAATAAGAACATCCCTCTTATTCAAAATATTCTACAGTTGTCACAGACGGCTTTTCGGAAAACAGGAGAGGTCAGTCTTGAATAAACCGGTGTTATGATAAAGGTGTTTATATGAGTCTGTTTTTGATTTTATTCAGACAGCTTGTTTGCTATAGTCCATTATAAATAGGGTGAAAAATAGGAAAATTTATCCTGAACATGCACATATGGTAGTGCGGAACTGCTGGAACACAATATATCCCCTTGGAGGCGGTTGTGGGGGAAGAGCAGGAAGAATTTGATGCAAATGGTGAAAAATTACAAAAATTATTGATAGAAATGTTTTACAAATTACGAAAGTAGTGTTATAATAACTTCAAGCTTGTTAAATGTAATAAAGCAAGAAGAAACAAAAGGAGGATTTTATCATGAAGAAACTCATTGCTTTAGTGTGCGCAGCTGTTATGACTGTTAGTTCAGCCGTTGCAGTATTCGCACAGCCAAGTGTACAGGTTACAGGTGTTGTAACCAAAGCTCAGGCCGCTACAGATGCTAACGGTAACGCTGTTACTGTTGAATTCAAAGCGATCTCTGAAGAGCACAAAGCAGCAGTTGAGAACATTAAGAAAGAGGAAACTCTGAAAGAGGTTCTCGGCGCAGACTTCAAAGAAGGTATGCAGGTTGTAGATGTTAAAGAAATTTCTGTTCCGGACGGAACAACTTTCCCTGTAACCATCACATTTGAAGTTCCTGGTGTTGTAGAAGGTTCTTCTGTTGCAGTTCTGCACTACAACGGAAGCGCTTGGGAGAAAGTAGAAGCGAAAGCTGGTGCTGGTACAATTACTGCTACCTTCACATCTCTGTCTCCTGTAGCATTTGTTGTTGACAAAGATGCAGCAGCAAAAGCATCCACATCTCCTAAAACAGGTGAAACAAACGTTATGATGTGGACAGGTATCGTAGCTGTTATTGCAGTAGCTGGAATGGCTGTTACATACAAAAAAAGAAGAGAAGCATAATTTATAATGCTTAAGAACCCGGGCGAAAGCTTGGGTTCTTTTTTTGTTTTGGCTCTATGTCAATAGTTGGGGTGGGATTCTTTGAATCCCGCTCCTTTACTACATTTAGGGCCATTTTAATGTTTGGGTCTATAATTCATGTTTTTGGGCATGCCAAATAAGCCTCTTGCCAGTCGTCCGTTTTTTAGATAGAGCAGTGTATAATTCTTGTACGGAATCTATTAAAGTTACGTATTCCGAAAGATAGTCTTTTTAGCACCTTGATTTTATTATTGTAACCTTCAGTAGGACCATTTGTATATTTGTATTTAAAAGCATTTAAAATACCTTCTGACCAGTTTCTATAAGTTTTTGCACAGTTCTCAAACTCGGGTATTCCTGATTTCTCTGCAGACTTAACCCACTCCCAGAAAGCTGTTCGCTGATAGGAGTACTTCTCGCTCTGGCATATCTCATAAAACCATTCCTTAAGAGTATGAGCCAATCTCAAGTCATCGTTATAAAGTAGCATAAGATCGCACGCTTTCTTGTTTTCATCCTTAAGCTTAGCATATCGAGTAAGAATTAACTTTCGGCTGCGTTTATAGTATCTTCTGAGGTTTACAGGCATTGTTTTCTGGAGCCTTTTCCTCACATTTTCAATTGCCCAAGTTACATACCGGATGAAATGATATTTGTCTATAATGATTGTGGCATTAGGGAAGTAAGCTCTTGCTAAGTCTACGTAGGGCTGCCACATATCACAGACAAAGAACTTCACACGGTGGCGCTCAGCTCGGTTTGTTTCTCTGAAATAGGAAATCAAATGGCTCTGCGTTCTGTCCGGTAGGATATCAAGAATACGGTGTTTCTTGGCATCTAAAAGAATACATTGGTACTTTCCGGCGTCTGTATTACCCTTAAATTCATCAATTGATATACACTCTGGAAGAGAGGGTGTAGAATAATTAATGGTGTCCAAAAGTCGGGTAACGGTGTTAACTGAAACATTTGTTGTATCTGCAACGGACTTTATACTCACAAGATTTCTAAGTAGGTCAATTATCTTGTAGGATAAACGTAAAGTCTGCCGTTGATAGGAAGGTAGAAAATGATATTTCTCCATAAATCGTTTACCGCATTTACAGACATATCGCCTTTTCTTAAGTATTAAATATGTATGTTTCATTTGGAACGGTAGATCCTTAATCTTTTGATACCGATAATCATGAATGCGTTTGGTTTGGTTGCCGCACTCAGGACAAGTCTGTAAGGAAGGATCTGTTTGAATAAAAATCTTTACATAATGATCCGCATGCACAACTTTTTTTATTATAACCCCTTCTAAATCTAAGAGATTTTTGGTACAATTAGAGTGCATTTTTGAAACCTCCTTTAAAATGTTAGTTTTGGATGACCGGCATTTTGGGGAGGCTTCTTTTATTTTATAACAAAAAATGAATGTTGAAAATACGTTATTCACATACCCCAACATTCATTATAGAACCTTTGTTTTTAACAAAATGTAAAAAAATCCTTGACAGTGACCTTACGTCACCCTTTATAGTAACCTTATCAGAGAAAAAGTAAAGGAGAATACTATATGAAAGTATTAGTAACAGGCGGTGCCGGTTTTATCGGAGGAAACTTTGTACATCATATGGTGAATAAATACCCGGATTATGAGATTGTGAATTTGGATCTGCTCACCTATGCCGGCAATCTGGAGACTTTGAAACCAGTAGAAGATAAACCAAATTATAAATTTGTCAAAGGTGATATTGCGGATGAACCGTTTATTATGGATCTTTTTGAGAAAGAGAAATTTGACATTGTAGTGAACTTTGCGGCGGAGAGCCATGTGGACCGTTCTATAGAAGACCCGGGAATTTTCGTTCAGACAAACGTTATGGGAACGAGAGTGCTTCTGGATGCTTCCAAAAAATATGGTGTAAAGCGTTACCATCAGGTTTCCACAGATGAGGTTTATGGAGATCTGCCTCTTGACAGACCGGATCTGTTCTTTACAGAGGAGACACCTATACACACTTCAAGCCCGTATTCATCCTCAAAGGCCAGCGCGGACCTCTTTGTACTTGCCTATTACAGAACTTTTGGTTTGCCGGTGACCATATCCAGATGCTCCAACAACTATGGACCATATCATTTTCCGGAAAAACTGATTCCGCTGATGATCAGCCGTGCGCTGGCAGATGAAGAGCTGCCGGTATACGGAAACGGTGAAAATGTGAGAGACTGGCTGCATGTATCAGATCACTGTGAGGCCATTGACCTGATCATCCATAAGGGCAGAGTCGGTGAGGTTTATAATGTGGGCGGCCACAATGAGCGGACCAATCTTCAGGTGGTACAGACCATCCTCAAAGCCCTGAACAAACCGGAAAGTCTGATCAAATATGTAAAAGACCGTCCGGGACATGACATGAGATATGCCATTGATCCCACTAAACTGGAAACAGAGCTTGGATGGAAACCGCAGTATAATTTCGATACAGGAATCGCCCAGACCATCCAGTGGTATCTGGATAATGAAGACTGGTGGAAACACATATTAAGCGGCGAGTATTCCAATTATTTTGACAGTATGTACGGAGAACGTCTGGCATAAGAAGGGATATCTGTGGTCACCGAGCGGACCGCAGTCTGTAAGCAGAGGCAGAATGGAGGGATTCTATGGCGCATTATTATACCACCGGAGAATTTGCCCGTATGGCACATGTGACGATCAGGACGATCCGATATTATGATAATAAAGGGCTTTTAAAACCCAGCTTTGTCAATGAATCGGGATACCGTATGTATTCTGATGAGGATTTTCTAAAACTGCAGAAAATTCTCTCCCTGAAGTATCTGGGATTTTCTTTAAAAGAAATCTCCAATATGACCATCCATGACACCAGTTCCGACATTCTGCAATCTTTGAAAATGCAGATCGATCTGGTGCAGAAGAAAATGGAGAATATGAACCAGATGGAGCATGCACTCCAGAATACCATGCAGATTGTCCAGCAGACAAATCAGATCGACTGGAATGAAATCCTGAATCTGATCCATCTCACAGATATGGAGAAAACGCTGGTGGAGCAGTATAAAAACGGAGCCAACCTGAATATCCGTATCGCCCTCCATGAGCAGTATTCTACTAACCCAAAAGGATGGTTTCCCTGGCTGTATGAACAGATTGATTTTACCGGAGTGCAGAATCTTTTAGAAGTGGGATGCGGCAATGGAGAACTTTGGAAACAGGTTCCCGACAATATACTCCAGGGGAAATATATCTGCTTATCCGATGCGTCGGGAGGAATGGTACATGACGCGGCGGTGAATATTGGCAGAGAAAGAAAAAAGTTTTTTGATTTCAGAGTCCTGGATTGTCAGGAGCTGCCTTTTCCTGATGGTCACTTTCAGCGGGTGGCAGCCAATCATGTGCTATTCTATGTGCAGAATATGGCAAAAGCGCTGGAAGAGATTAGCCGTGTTTTAAGCGGAGACGGAGAGTTTTACTGCAGCACATACGGAACAGGCCATATGCATGAGATTACTGAGCTGGTGCAGGAGTTTGACCCAAGGATTTCTCTGTCGGAAGTGGCTCTGTATAAGCTGTTCGGTCTGGAAAACGGGCAGAAACTGTTGGAGCCGTATTTCTCCTCAGTGGAGAAACGCATGTATGAAGACAGTCTGCGGGTGGACAAGCCGGAGCCGCTGCTCGACTATATTTTATCCTGTCATGGGAATCAGAGTGAGCTTCTGTATCCCAGGCAGAGAGAGTTTAAAAAGTTTTTGGAAGAAAAGATCCGGAGAGATGGAGGCATTTCCATCACAAAGGAAGCGGGGATTTTTATTTGCAGGAAATAGATTTTATCCGCAATTGCCAGGATACCAGACAATTGCGGGAAGAGAAAGGATGAAGGTTATGAGAGTTTTAGTGACAGGTGTAAAAGGACAGTTGGGACACGACGTAATGAATGAATTGGCTAAGAGAGGCCACGTGGGCGTTGGTGTTGATGTAGAGGAGATGGATATTACAGATCCCCAGGCATGCAGAAAAGTGATTGGGGAGGCAGATGTGGAAGCTGTTGTCCACTGTGCCGCTTATACTGCGGTCGATGCCGCCGAGGATAACATAGAGGTCTGCCGGAAAGTGAATGCATACGGCACAGAGAACATTGCGAAGGTTTGCCGGGAACTTGGACTGAAAATGATGTATATCAGCACAGACTATGTGTTTGACGGCGAGGGAACAAGACCCTGGGAACCGGATGATGAGAGAGAGCCTTTAAATGTATATGGACAGACCAAATATGAGGGCGAAGTGGCAGTTACAGACAATGTGGAAAAATTCTTTATTGTGAGGATTGCCTGGGTATTTGGCGTGAACGGTAAGAACTTTATTAAGACTATGCTGAATCTGGGCAAGAACCATACGGATATCAATGTGGTGGAAGACCAGATCGGATCTCCCACTTATACCTATGATTTAGCTGTTCTTCTTGTGGATATGATAGAAACTGAAAAGTACGGCTTCTATCATGCAACCAATGAAGGCCTCTGCAGTTGGTTTGATTTTGCCTCTGAAATATTCCGTCAGGCAGGAATGAATGTAAAGGTACATCCTGTAAGTTCTGAGGAATTTCCGGCAAAGGCAAAAAGGCCTCATAACAGCCGGATGAGCAAAGATAAGCTGGAGGCCAATGGCTTTAACCGCCTTCCCGCATGGCAGGATGCACTGGCCCGTTACCTGCAGACAGAAGAACTGCAGAAGCTGCTTCATGATAATTAATAATATAAGGTAACTATTGGTCTGCCCATTTACTGCGCCGGCCGTAAGAAAACCTTCAGCAGTCAGGCAAAAATCCTATAGACGGCGGTTCTGTGTGGATTTTTGCTTGTAACTGTGAAGGCGCAGTTAAATATGCAGCAAAAGAGGAGGAATACTGACACTGGAAATAAAAAACGGTATTCACGCATCTTTTAACGGAAAATTTAAAATACAGGAAGAAACAGAGGTACAGAGTATGAAGGGAATTATTTTAGCAGGCGGATCAGGAACAAGACTGTATCCACTGACCAAGGTGACATCAAAACAGCTTTTACCTATATATGACAAACCCATGATCTATTATCCGCTGTCCGTACTTATGGAAGCGGGGATCCGTGAGATCCTGATCATATCTACGCCGGAGGATACTCCCAGATTTGAGGCTCTTTTAGGCGATGGACATCAGTTCGGTATTGAGCTGTCTTACGCAGTACAGCCAAGTCCGGACGGACTGGCGCAGGCATTTGTCATCGGTGAGGACTTTATCGGAAATGACGGGGTTGCTATGATCCTGGGCGATAACATTTTCTACGGACATGGTCTGAAAAAGAGGCTGTGTGCTGCCGCTTCCCGCACAGAAGGCGCTACGGTGTTCGGCTATTATGTGGACGATCCGGAGCGGTTCGGAATTGTGGAATTTGACAATGACGGAAAGGCAGTTTCCATTGAAGAAAAACCGGCGCAGCCAAAATCCAATTACTGTGTGACAGGTCTGTATTTCTATGACAACAAAGTGGTAGAATATGCCAAGAATTTGAAGCCTTCTGCAAGGGGAGAGCTGGAGATCACAGACTTGAACAGGATCTATCTGGAGCAGAATGCATTAAATGTGGAACTTCTGGGACAGGGATTCACCTGGCTGGATACAGGGACACATGAGTCACTGGTGGAGGCGACTAACTTTGTAAAGACTATGGAAGACCACCAGCACAGAAAAATCGCCTGCCTGGAGGAGATCGCTTACCATAACAAATGGATCTCCCGTGAAAAGGTTCTGGAAGCATATGAAATTTTGAAAAAGAATGAGTACGGTGCTTATCTGAAAGATGTACTGGATGGAAAATACCTGGTATAGCGGAAGGGAAACACATTCTGAAAACTGCAGAAAAAGGACGCTTTGGTGAGACACTGACAGAATAGGAGTACCTAAAATTGGGACAGTATGCAGAACAGTTGATTCGCTGTGTGATACAGGATGTGGCAGATGTGGGGAAATATTTTTTTGCCGGGCTTGCTGCATTTCTGGCGGTTGGGATTTTTTCTGCTTTGGCAGTAAAAGTACGGGGAGAGAATGGAAAGCGGATCAAAGGCTGCCTGGGAACCGCTGCCATGGCAGGTTACCTTAGTATGCTGCTGTTTATTACCTTCTTGTCAAGAGAGCCGGGAAGCAGGGGTGGAATTGACTGGATTCCCCTTAGTACACTGGGCAGCGGCCCACGGGGGGATGCGTTTGTCCTTGAAAATGTTCTGCTGTTTATACCGTTTGGAGTGTTGCTGCCGGCAGTGTCTGTGAAAATGAGGCGATTTGGGCGCACTTTCGGAGCGGGCTGTATACTCAGCCTCTTCATTGAGTGTATCCAGTTTATCACAAAAAGGGGATATGCCCAGACAGATGATGTGATCACGAATGCGTTGGGAACAGCTTTGGGATATCTCTGCTTCAGCATTTTCTTTCACTTTTTTACTAAAAAAGCTGTGGAAAACGGAAGGTAAGAGGAAATTACAGGCAGGCATAAAGACACCCGGCAGGACGGCGGCTGTCTCGGTAATTTCATGCGCAGGTCTATAAAAACACCTCCCGGGACAGTGACTGTGAAGAGTAACGAACTGTTATCGATTACAGAATATAATAGAAAAAACTGCTTGCAATCTCCAGCCGTTCATAGTATAATTATACTCGTTGTAAAAAAGAGATGGTCCTCTGTTGCTTACTGCATTAAGAACATCCAGAGTATAAGGAGAAAAATCATGAACGAAATTATTAAAAACATCGAAGCTGCTCAGATGAAAGCAGAAGTTCCGCAGTTCAATGTGGGAGATACCGTAAGAGTACACGGTAAGATCAAAGAGGGTAACCGCGAGAGAATCCAGATTTTTGAAGGCGTTGTGCTGAAAAAACAGGGCGGAAGTAATCGCGAGACCTTCACTGTAAGAAAGAATTCCAACGGAATCGGCGTTGAGAAGACATGGCCTCTGCATTCCCCGAATGTAGAAAGAGTGGAAGTTATCAGACGCGGTAAAGTAAGACGTGCGAAACTGAACTACTTAAGACAGCGCGTTGGTAAAGCAGCTAAGGTAAAAGAATTAGTAAAATAATTAATAATGTATAGAAACAGGGACACATACTTATGTATATGTCCCTGTTTCTAAATGGATAAGAGGATGCTGCCATGAAGAAAAAAGAAAGTAAAGGACCGGAGTTTTCCAAAGACGGCAGGATGCGTCCGCTGCTTTTATGGGCATTCGAGATAGCAGTTGTCCTTGTATTGGCTGCAGTGGTGTCCATTTTCTTCTGCCAGACCATTGTCATGCAGGAGGGCGGTATGGAGCCTACTCTGGCTACAGGGGACAAGGTATTGATCAATAAAGTGTCGTACAAGCTGGGAGAACCCAAGAGAGGTGATATCATCGCCTTTAAGAAGGATGCCAAGGAGCACTCCAGTATGCATGTAAAGCGGGTCATCGGCCTGCCGGGGGAAACGGTGCAGATCAAAGACGGGCTGATCCTGATCAATGGGGAGACCTATATGGAAAAGAAAGATTTCCCCAAGATCAGTAATCCGGGTTTGGCAGAGACGCAGATCACACTGGGGAAAAATGAATATTTTGTACTTGGCGACAACCGGAACAACAGCGAAGACAGCCGTTTTGCAGAGGTGGAAAATGTAAAACAGAAATATATAGTGGGCAAAATATGGCTGCGTGTTTTCCCCTTTGGAAAATTTGGTTTTATCAAGAGCTGACAGACAGAGAGGAACAAATATGAATTATCAATGGTATCCTGGACATATGACGAAAGCAAAACGTATGATGCAGGAGAATATAAAGCTGATCGATCTGATCATTGAGGTGGTGGATGCCAGAATCCCTGTCTCCAGCAGAAATCCTGACATTGATGAGCTGGGCAAAAACAAAGCCCGGCTGATCCTGCTGAATAAATCGGATCTGGCGGATGAGAGGCAGAATGAAAAGTGGACACAGTATTTTATGGACAAAGGATTCTGTGTGGTAAAGGCAAATTCCAAGAGCGGAGCAGGCATCCGCCAGGTACTTCCTGTTATCATGGAAGCCTGTAAGGAAAAAATCGAGAGAGACAAGCGAAGAGGAATTAAAAACCGTCCCATCAGAGCCATGGTGGTGGGTATCCCCAATGTGGGAAAATCCACATTTATCAACTCTTTTGCAGGAAAAGCCTGTACCAAAACGGGAAATAAGCCGGGTGTGACAAAAGGAAAACAGTGGATCCGCATCAACAAAAATGTGGAGCTTCTCGACACACCGGGGATTCTCTGGCCAAAATTTGAGGACCAGAGCGTAGGCGCGAAGCTAGCCATGGTTGGCTCTATAAAGGATGAGATCCTGAACCTGGAGGAACTCTCCCTGGAGCTGTTGGGATATCTCCATAAATATTATGAAGGTATCTTAAAGGAGCGCTATGATGTGGAGGAATCCGATGACCGTGTAAAAATGCTGGAGGCTATTGCTGTAAACAGAAATTGTCTGCAGAAGGGCAGCGAACTTGACTATGGAAAGGCGTCCAATATTCTGCTGGAGGAGTTCCGAAACGGAAAAATCGGCAGAATTACGCTGGAACAGGTTTGAAACCCGCAGTAGAATATACTGCACGGCAGTTCAGCACTTCTTGTGATGTGAGAGGCATCTGTGAGATGCTGAACGGTAAGTGTGAAGCAAAGGATGAGACAAAAGATGAAAAGTATTCAGGAAATCCGTGCAGAGTTTCAGAATGCGGCAGAGACAGAGCTGGATGCTCTTTGCCGTGTTTATCTGGAAGATGAGCGGAAAGGCGTACGGGCTCTGATCGAAAAGGTCGAAAAGCGCCGGGAAAGGCTGGAGACGGAGCGGGCACGTATAGAGAAGATGAAAGCCTATGAGTATCAGTATGAGCATTTGGGCTATGTCTGCGGAATTGATGAAGCCGGGAGAGGCCCTCTTGCCGGCCCCGTGGTTGCGGGAGCCGTAATCCTTCCAAAGGACTGCAGTCTCCTCTATTTAAATGATTCCAAGCAGCTCTCAGAGAAAAAGCGGGAAGAGCTGTATGAAGTGATCATGGAAAACGCAGTCAGCGTGGGTGTGGGCTATGCAGGACCTGCCAGAATTGATGAGATCAATATTCTGCAGGCTACATATGAAGCTATGCGGGAGGCGGTTTCCAAACTCACGGTCCGCCCTCAGATCCTTTTGAACGACGCGGTGACCATACCCCGGATGGATATTCCCCAGGTTCCTATTATAAAGGGGGATGCCAAGAGCATTTCTATTGCGGCTGCCAGCATTGTAGCCAAGGTGACCAGGGACAGGCTCATGAAAGAGTATGATAAAGTGATGCCGGAATACGGGTTTGCCTCCCACAAGGGATATGGGGCTGCGTCTCATATAGAAGCCATTAGGAAATACGGCCCGTCTCCCATCCACCGAGCTACTTTTATCAAGAATTTCGTAGACTGAGGATGACAGCATATGAAAAATTCCACAAGAGAAACCGGGACCCGGTATGAAGAGAAGGCGGCTTTGTTTCTGGAGCAGCAGGGATACCGGATCCTGGAGAAAAATTTTCGATGCCGGAAAGGGGAGATAGATCTGATCGCTATGGATCAGGAGTACCTTTGTTTTGTTGAAGTGAAATTCAGGGAAAATTCTGACTGCGGCGGTCCGTTTCTTGCAGTGGATAACAGAAAACAGCGCCGGATATGTCAGACGGCGCTGTTTTATCTTATGAAAAGAGGAATGTCAGAGGATACGCCCTGCAGATTTGATGTGGTGGGGATCACACCGGATGACACGGCACTTATCAAGGACGCGTTTTCTTATCATACATAGAACATATATATTAAAGAAGGGAGAGAGGGGAAATGAAAACGGATACAGGCGAAAATATAGAGATCAAATGGAAGACCGGTACAAAAAGCCGCATGAATGTCCGCGAAGCCAGCGGTGTCCCTTACCTGACGTACCCGGTTTTTGAACAGATCCCAGGTATCATACACGGATTTTCCACCAGACTTGGCGGAGTGAGCCGGGGGGACTGCATGTCCATGAATCTGAGCTTTTCCAGAGGTGATCTTGAGGAGAATGTGAGGGAAAACTACAGAAGGTTTGCCGGGGCTGTGGGCTTTTTTCCGGAACAGATCGTCTGTTCTGACCAGACACATACCACAAACGTGCGTGTAGTCACTGAGACTGACCGTGGAAAAGGAATTGTAGTCCCAAGGGATTATACAGACGTTGACGGACTTGTGACCGATGTGCCGGGCCTGGTGCTGGCCACATTTTATGCGGACTGCGTTCCCTTATATTTTGTGGACCCTGAAAAGCGGGTCATCGGCCTGTCTCATTCCGGTTGGAAAGGAACTGTGGGCAGGATAGGAAAGGTTACTGTAGAGACAATGCAGAGGGAATACGGATGCAGACCAAAGGATATTCTGGCGGCCATAGGGCCTTCTATCTGCCAGGAATGCTATGAGGTCAGCGAGGACGTGGCAGAACAGTTTATGAGGGCATTTCCGGCTTCAGAGCATGGGAAAATCCTGAAAGAGAAAGGCCATGGCAAGTATCTTCTGGATCTCTGGGCAGCCAATGCACTGATATTTGCGGAGGCAGGCATCCTTGCTGAGCATATTTCATATCCGGGAATCTGTACCTGCTGTAATCCTCAGTTTTTGTTCTCCCACAGGGCCAGTAAGGGAAAAAGGGGAAACCTGGGAGCTTTCCTCGGATTACGCGAATTCAATTGACTTAATGCATAAAATTCATGGTAGTTTTTTTGTGAATATTACATAGTTGTTACAAAAAATGTAAAAAAGCTTTGCATTTAGTAATCGATGTGTTATAATTAGGCTCGTAATAAAAAAGGAGCTTAGAATATGAGAAATAAAAAATGTACAAGCTTATTTTTGACATTCCTGATTGCAAGTCTTACCATAACTCCGGTATACGCTTCTGCAACGCAGAAAAAGATCACAGAAGCGGAACAGCAGAAAACTGAGACACAGAGTAATTTGAACGCCTCACAGGATAAGATCAGCTCTCTGGAAGCCAAAAAAGGTGATCTGGAGGCATATCTTACGGAGTTAAACCAGCAGCTTACGGACCTGAGTAAGAACCTCTCAGATTTACAGGAAAAGTCAGATGCTAAGCAGGCAGAGTTACAACAGATCGAAGAGGAACTGAATGATGCCAAGGCCCGCAGGGAAGAGCAGTATGAGAGCATGAAGCTTCGTATTCAGTACATGTATGAGAACGGCAATGATTCATACATGACTATGCTGACAGAGGCAAAGGACTTTACTGATTTTCTGAACAAGGCAGAGAACATTATGCAGCTCACAAAGTACGACCGGAAGATGCTGGATCTCTACAAAGAGACGCAGCAGGAGATTGAAGAAAAAGAAGCCGGTGTTAAAAAAGAGCAGGAAGCGCTTGAAGAACTGAAGCAGGAAAGTATGGACAAGCAGGTGGAGGTTTCCGACCTGGTGAGAAATACAACCAAGCAGATCGATACATATAGTTCACAGATTGACAGTGAGCAGAGCGCGGCAAAGGAGCTGCTTGAGAAAGTTAATTCTCAGGAAGCCGTGATCGACAGTTTGATGAAACAGCAGAAGGATGAAGAAGCGGCAGCAGCGCTGGCAGCGCAGAAAGCCCAGGAGGAAGCAGCAAGAAAGGCAGAGCAGGAAGCCGCAGCACAGCAGGCGGCCGCACAGCAGAGTGCCTCACAGGAATCCTCCCAGAGCTATGATGAAGTACAGGAAGAGACTTCCTCCAATACAGAGGGGTCACAGGAAAGTACAGAGCAGGAAAATACCTCCTCAGATAATTCCCAGGGTTCCTATCTGGGCAGATTCAGGCTGACCGGGTATTGCAACTGTGCCCTCTGCCATGGACAGGGATACACAGCCAGCGGTACGGTTCCCCAGGCGGGAAGAACCGTGGCTATGAACGGTATTCCCTTTGGAACAAAGCTTCTGATCAACGGAAGCGTCTATGTGGTAGAAGACAGAGGTGTACCTTACGGTAATGTAGATATCTATCATGACACACATGACCAGGCACTTTCATTTGGTGTGGGATATGCAGACGTATATCGGCTGAATTAAAAGAATACCTCCGTACAGGCGTTTTGATGCGTTGTGTGCGGAGGATTTTTTGTTACAGATAAAAATAGCTGTGCAAAACCCTTTGGCGGATTTTGCACAGCTTTTTCTTTCTCAAAAGAGGAAGCGGAATACGGATTTAAGAAAAACGATTCAGAAGCTTATTGATCTTCTTAGTTGTTGAGCGTACCTTTTCTACGGAAAGGTCATGATTCAGGATGTCCATGATACTCGCCAGATATTTGCTCATATCTGCTTCCAGATAATACGGACGGTTCAAAAGGTCAGGATTCCTGTAGTTCAGGTTCGTGGTGATGACCCGGTAGATATACTCTTTTTCATAGTATTCATCAAATTTTTCCAGACCGTCAGTAAAGAGTCCGAAAGTGGTGCAGACAATGACGCGTCTGGCCTTACGGTCCTTTAACTGTTTCGCCACATCCAGCATACTTTCCCCTGAGGAGATCATGTCATCTATGACGATCACGTCTTTTCCTTCCACGGAATCCCCTAAGAATTCATGGGCAACAATGGGATTTTTGCCGTTTATGATGGTGGAGTAGTCGCGGCGTTTGTAGAACATTCCCATATCTACACCCAGAATATTGGAAAAATATACAGCGCGCTGCATAGCGCCTTCATCCGGGCTGATGATCATCAGGTGTTCATTGTCGATTCTGAAGTCCTCAATGGATGCGCACAGTGTCTTTAAGAACTGATAAGTGGGCATAAAATTGTCAAACCCGGAAAGAGGGATGGAATTCTGTACCCGGGGATCATGGGCGTCAAAGGTGATGATATTGGACACACCCATCTGCACCAGTTCCTGCAGAGCCAGAGCACAGTCCAGAGATTCTCTTTTGCTTCTCTTGTGCTGGCGGCTTTCGTAGAGAAAAGGCATGATAACATTGATCCTATGTGCTTTTCCGGTAGCAGTGGCAATGATCCTTTTCAAATCCTGGTAGTGGTCATCCGGGGACATGTGGTTCACATGTCCGCTGACTTTATAGGTCAGGCTGTGATTGCATACATCCACCATGATAAAGAGGTCCGTGCCGCGCACGGATTCATTGATGATGCCCTTCGCTTCACCTGAGCCGAAGCGCGGGCAATTGCAGTCAAGTAAAAAAGTATCTGCTGTATAACCGCGGAAATTAAGTCCGGACTGATTGTGAGAATCTAATTCCTTTCTGAATTGTACCAGATGGGAATCCACCTGCTGGGCCAGCTCGTTGCAGCTGTCCAGGGCTGCTATTTTAATAGGAGCCACCGGAATGGACTTCTCCAGTAAACTGATATTGACCATAATGACCTCCGTTAGAGTTTTTTTGACATATAATTACACATTAAGTTATAACATCTGAAAGTGAGCAGCGTCAAGGAAATTATTGCTTTTTTTATGCTTTATTGGTATGATAATAAATAGCGGGCATAAAAAGACCCGTTTAGAAATGAGGAGAAATTGTGAAAAAATGCAGACATATCATCCGGGAAGTGGAAGCCGGGAGTATTGCCGAGGAGCTGGAGCTGGCTGCAGGGGATGAGCTTCTGTCTGTCAATGGACAGGAGATCGAGGATGTCTTTGACTACCACTATTTGGTGAATGATGAGTATATAGAGGTTCTTGTACGAAAAGCAAATGGAGAGGAATGGGAGCTGGAGGTTGAAAAGGATTACCAGGAGGACCTGGGGATCGTATTTGAGAACAGTCTCATGGATGAATACCGTTCCTGCAGCAATAAGTGCGTTTTTTGTTTCGTTGACCAGATGCCTCCGGGTATGAGGGAAACCCTCTATTTTAAAGATGATGATTCCCGTCTTTCTTTTCTTCAGGGGAATTATGTGACACTTACCAATATGAGTGACCATGATATTGACAGGATCATTCATTATCATCTGGAGCCTATCAATATTTCATTCCACACTACCAATCCGGAGCTTCGCTGCAGAATGCTGCACAACCGTTTTGCCGGGGATATATTTTCAAAGGTGCAGAGACTGTACGAGGCAGGAATCGAGATGAACGGCCAGATCGTGCTCTGCAAAGGGCTGAATGACGGCAGAGAGCTTGAGAGGAGTATTGAGGAGCTGGCAAAATACCTGCCCCATTTGAAAAGTGTTTCTGTAGTACCTGTGGGACTTAGTAAGTACAGGGACGGATTGTATCCTTTGGAGTCATTTGGAAAAGAAGATGCCGAAAATGTGATTTCCATGATTGAAACATGGCAGAAACGGTTATATGAAGAATATGGCTTACATTTTATCCATGCAAGTGATGAGTGGTATCTGACGGCAGAACAGGAGCTGCCCCCTGAGGAGAGTTATGACGGCTACCTGCAGCTTGAAAATGGCGTGGGAATGCTGCGGCTGCTGGAGGGTGAAGTGCAGGAGGCCATGGCCCGGCTTTTGGGAGATGGAAGGAAGCTGGAGGTATCTTTTGCCACCGGTTGTCTGGCGTATCCGTTCATCCGCAGATATGCGGACTGGATCGAAGGACTCTATCCCAATGTGAAGATCCATGGATATTGTGTGGAAAATCATTTCTTCGGAGAGAAGATCACAGTGTCCGGACTTTTGACCGGACAGGATATTATGGCACAGCTCCATGGGAAACCGCTTGGAGAATACCTGCTTCTGCCCTGTAATCTTTTGAGGAGCGGAGAGAATGTATTTCTTGATGATGTAACCGTAGAGCAGGTGGAAGAACAGTTAAATACTCCCGTCAAAATCGTGGAAGAGGACGGCGCCTCCCTGGTGTCAGCTTTTCTGGAAAAAGAGGCGGGAAAAGCACATAGAAGGAGACAGATGTATGAGCAAACCGATAGTAGCAATTGTTGGACGACCTAATGTGGGAAAGTCCACACTTTTTAACGCCCTGGCAGGAGAGAAGATCTCTATTGTAAAGGATACGCCGGGTGTGACCAGGGACCGTATTTATGCGGATGTGAGCTGGCTGGATAAATCCTTTACCCTAATCGATACCGGTGGTATTGAGCCGGACAGCAGGGACATTATCCTGTCACAGATGCGGGAACAGGCACAGATTGCCATAGATACCGCGGATGTGATCATTTTTATCACCGATGTGCGCCAGGGTCTTGTGGATTCAGATGCCAAGGTGGCAGACATGCTCAGAAGAAGCGGCAAACCTGTTGTCCTGGTGGTTAATAAGGTGGACAATTTTGACAAGTTTATCATGGATACCTATGAGTTTTACAATCTGGGGATCGGAGAGCCGGTACCGGTTTCTGCTACTGGAAAGCTGGGCATTGGCGATATGCTTGAAAAAGTGGTGGAATATTTTGATGAAGACGCGGACGACGTCGAGGAGGAAGAAATCCCTAAAATCGCAGTGGTGGGGAAACCCAACGTGGGAAAATCTTCTTTGATCAATAAGCTGATCGGGGAATCCCGTGTCATTGTATCTGATATTGCAGGAACAACCAGAGATGCCATTGATACAAAGGTGGAGTGGAAGGATAAGGAATACATTTTTATCGACACGGCAGGACTGAGAAGAAAAAGTAAGATCAAAGAGGAGCTGGAGCGATACAGCATCATCCGTACAGTGACGGCTGTGGAGCGGGCGGATGTGGTGGTCATGATGATCGATGCCACAGAGGGCGTGACAGAGCAGGATGCGAAGATCGCGGGAATTGCCCATGAGAGAGGCAAGGGTGTCATCATTGCAGTGAATAAATGGGATGCCATTGAGAAAAATGACAAGACGATCTACAAGTTTACAAATAAAGTGAGAGATGTCTTATCCTACATGCCGTATGCGGAGATCATTTTTATTTCCGCGGAGACAGGGCAAAGAATACCGAAGCTTTTTGAGACCATTGATATGGTGTTGGAGAATCAGACGCTCAGAGTACAGACAGGTGTGCTCAATGAAATCATGACAGAGGCCGTTGCCATGCAGCAGCCGCCTTCTGACAAGGGAAAACGCCTGAAACTGTTTTATATTACCCAGGTGGCGGTCAAGCCGCCCACATTTGTTATTTTTGTCAATGACAAGGAACTGATGCATTTCTCCTACACCAGATATCTGGAGAATAAGATCAGGGATACCTTTGGATTTAAGGGAACTTCCCTGAAATTCATTGTCAGGGAACGCAAAGAAAAGGAGTAGGATGACAAATGCTGGTACGAATTGTAAGTCTGCTGATTGGTTATGCGTTTGGTCTGTTCCAGACCTCTTATATTTACGGCAGAAAAAACGGAATTGATATCCGGGAACACGGAAGCGGAAATGCGGGGACCACAAATGCGCTCCGCACGCTGGGCAAGAAGGCAGGGGCTGTTACCCTTCTGGGTGACTGCCTGAAATGCGCCCTGGCGATCCTGGCAGTCTATCTGCTCTTCGGCAAAAGCCATCCGCAGCTGGTAAGGCTGCTGGAGCTGTATGCCGGTGCTGGATGTATACTGGGTCATAACTTCCCTTTCTATCTGCATTTTAAAGGAGGAAAAGGGATCGCAGCCTCTGTAGGTCTGGTGGCAGCTTTTGACTGGCGTCTTTTTTTGATCTGTGCCGTGGTATTTTTTACAGCTTTTTTCCTGAGTCACTACGTGTCTCTGGGATCTCTGCTGGGATATTTCTTTTTTGCGGTAGGCGTGATCGTCTCAGGGCAGATAGGCAGATATGATGTAGACCCGGGCGTTTTGCACGAGATGTACATACTGGCACTGTTTCTGATGGCATTGGCCTTCTGGCGGCACAGGCAGAACATTGTGCGTTTGATCCGCGGCAATGAAAATAAAATTTATCTGGGGAAACATTAAACAGTTTTGATGGAGGGATAGCATGGCAAAAGTAAGTGTGATTGGTGCAGGAAGCTGGGGAACCGCCCTGGCTATGCTGCTTTGCGGCAATGGACATGACACGGTTTTGTGGTCCCACAGGGAGGAACAGGCAGAAGAGCTTCGCAGGACAAGGGAACATAAGGCGAAACTGCCGGGTGTCAGACTGCCGGAGGGTATCACGATCACCAGCAGTCTGGAGGAGGCCCTGGAGGGAAAAGATGTGATCGTCCTGGCAGTGCCTTCCGTGGCGGTCCGCTCTACTGCCAGGAAGATGAACCCCTATATCCGTTATGGCCAGCTCATTGTAAATGTGGCAAAGGGAATCGAGGAGCATACGCTCACAACGCTAACGGATATGATAGAGGAAGAGATACCGAATTCCCAGGCATGCGTTCTCTCGGGACCAAGCCATGCGGAAGAAGTCAGTAGGAATCTGCCTACTACCTGTGTGGTGGGGGCAAAAAGAAAAGAAACTGCGGAATATCTGCAGAATATTTTTATGAGTCCTTCGTTCCGTGTGTATATTAGTCCCGATATGCTGGGAATTGAATTGGGCGGCGCTCTGAAAAACGTTATTGCCCTGGCAGCAGGAACAGCGGACGGACTTGGATACGGGGATAATACAAAAGCGGCACTGATTACCCGTGGTATGGCAGAAATCGCAAGACTGGGAATTGCCATGGGAGCAAGTCCTGATACTTTTTACGGACTTTCTGGAATCGGCGATCTGATCGTTACCTGTGCCAGTGTCCACAGCCGTAACCGAAAAGCGGGATTCCTCATGGGACAGGGACGTACCATGCAGGAGGCTATGGATGAGGTAAATATGGTGGTGGAGGGTGTTTTCTCTGCAAAGGCCGGAAGAGAACTGGCAGAAAAATACCAAGTGGAGATGCCCATCATTGAACAGGTGAACCGGGTGCTCTTTGAGGGGAAAAGTCCGGCGGAGGCAGTTTCGGACCTGATGGTAAGAGATAAGAAAATTGAATCCTGGGACGGCAGTTGGAAATGAGGGCGTGGTATGCCCTCATTTCTTTTCTAAAGAATTCTTTAGATAACGTTTAGAAAAGTTTTCGGATTTCCAAATTGACAACTTAAGAATTGTGATGTATTGTTGTACTAATGATGTAGTACAATGATAAAAATTGCACTGCATCGGAAGATGCAGGGGAGGATGTGTGTATGGAAAATAATACAGAAGTGAAAAGAGAAAATACAGTGCAGAATCTGATACAGCTCTCCGGAATCTGCAAAATATACAATCCGGGTGAGAATGAAGTGCGGGCGCTGGACCATGTGGATCTGCAGATCGACGAGGGAGAATTTGTTGCGATCATTGGGCAGTCCGGTTCAGGGAAATCCACACTTATGAATATGCTGGGATGCCTGGATGTGCCCACAGAGGGATCGTACTGTCTGCACGGGCAGGATGTTTCCCACCTGAAAGATAATCAGCTTTCAGAGATCCGCAACAGAGAGATTGGATTTATCTTTCAGGGTTTTAATCTGATAGCAAATCTGAATGCCCTGGAGAATGTTGAACTTCCTCTGATCTACAGAGGACTTGGCAGACAGGAGAGAAGACAGCTTTCCCGGGAAGCCCTGAAAATGGTAGGTCTGGAGCACCGTATGGACCACAAGCCTTCTGAGATGTCCGGCGGGCAGCAGCAGAGGGTTGCCATAGCAAGGGCCATAGCAGCCAGACCCCCCGTGATCCTGGCAGATGAGCCTACGGGTAATCTGGACTCTGCATCCAGCAAAGAGATACTGCAGATTCTCAGGGGGCTTCACAATGAGGGCAGGACAGTGATCCTGATCACCCACGATGACGGCATTGCGGAACAGGCACGCCGTATTATCCGCATTATGGACGGAAAAATCGAATCAGACAGATTAAATGACCAATACGAGGAAGGAGCACATCATGTTGAGAAAGAATAAGGAGAATCTTCCCGACACTGTGAATACAGGAAAGAAAAAGAAAAAAGTGCCGCTGATCATCGGCGGTGTTGTGGTTGCTATTATTGTTGTGAGCTTTGCAGCGTCAAAATTGACCCCAAAGGCTCTGCCCCAGGTACCCGTAAGTGCTGTGACGAAAGAGGATCTGACGGCAAATGTGGATACCAGCGGTACTGTGGAGAGTCTCAAGACCAAGACGTACTTCTCCCCTGTGAACGCTACCATATCCCAGTACCCCTTCAAGGTAGGAGAAGTGGTAAAGCCCGGGGATTCCCTGGTTGCATTTGATGTATCCACGCTGGAGCAGGATAACCAGAAGGCACAGCTGAATGTAAGCGCTACGGTTAACGGCGCAAAGGACAGTGTGGCAAAAGCAGCAGAGACACAGCAGAAAGCCAATGAAGCTGCCGGTAAAGTTCCCACACTTCAGGCTAATGTGGACAGCTACCAGGATTATGTGGCATCATTAAAGACAGCCATTGCGGACAGGACAAGGGAATTGTCGGAATGGGCAAAACAGGAATCTACAGATGCCAGCGTGGCGCTGACTCAGGCGCAGGCAGATTTGACTAAACTGCAGCAGGACTTAGAGAGCCAGAAAGCAAAGCAGCAGCAGTTAAATGCTCAGGCAGAGGAACTGAAGGCCGCGATTGCAGAGGCTGAGAAAAATAATCAGGATACCGCTGAGTTAGAGAGACAATTAAAGGATTTAAATGCTCAGGCAGAAAATATGAATCCTGCCATTGATGACCTGACCTCACAGGTGAATGACAAGAGCGATGAAGTGACGCAGCTTCAGATCAACCAGATAGAGAGCCAGTCTGCCTCAGACCCCACAAACGACGCACAGATCGTAGCGTGGCAGAATGAGTTGGACAGTGCCACTACAGAACTTTCAGATATGCAGTCAGAGCTTGCGGAGCAGAAAAGTCTGGCAAAAAGTGCGGACGGCGTACAGGTAACGGATGCGGCCAAAGCGCAGATGCAGGCTACCAATAATATAGCGGAACTGGAAGCGGCATCCTTAGAAGAACTGCTTGAAAAAGGAAAACAGGGACTTCAGGCAGAGTTTTCCGGGATCATATCCAAGGCGGATGTATCACAAGGCTCTGCGGCCTCACAGGGTATGGAACTGATCACTGTTGCCAGCAATGAAGAGGTGGCTGTCAATGTAACCGTGTCCAAATATGATTATGACAAGCTGAAAGAAGGACAGAAGGCAGCCGTCACCATAGCGGATCATACATACAAGGGAACTGTCTCACGCATCAGCAAGATGGCTACCACCAATGAAAAAGGCGCACCGGTGATCTGGGCAGAGGTTAAGATCGACAACCCGGATGACAATATCTTCCTGGGTGTGGAGGCAAAGGTTTCTATTGAGACAGGCAGCGCAAAAGGTGTTGTGAGTGTACCGGCCAATGCAGTGAATACAGGCAAAGACAGCACTTTTTGTTATGTGGTCAGGGATGGTGTGATTGCAAGACAGGATGTGGAGACTGGAATTTCTTCCTCCGAGTATACAGAGATCAAAAGCGGTCTGAAGCTTGGCGATTCCGTGATCTCTGAGCTTCCGGATGGATTTACGGAGGGCATGAAGGTGGATGAGAAGGCTGAAGGCAGCACGTCCGGCGCGCAGACTGCAGATGCGGTAAAGGAGTAGCCTATGGCACAGTTAGCAGAATACTTGAAGATGGCCCTGCAGAACATCAGGGCAAACAAAGGCCGCTCCCTTCTGACCATGCTGGGAATTATCATAGGTATTTCATCTGTCATCACCATTATGTCTGTGGGCTCCGGATTTCAGGGCGAGATGAACAGGCAGCTTAATTCCATTGCAGGTGGGCAGATATGTATTTATTCTAATGATGAGGGAAGCAAAAGAGAAGAATACATGAATGCGGAGGATTTTGCCGCCATTGAACAGAAGATTCCGGGAGTGACAGGAACTTCCCCGGTATTTTCAGATACAGGAACCACCCAGTCCGGAAAAGGACAGTTTGATTTGGCTGTAACGGGCGGAGGTACGGCACAGCAGGAGATTTCCAAGTGGAAAGTTGTAAGCGGCCGTTATTTTAATCAGAGTGATATTGATACAGGAAATAAAGTTTGTGTTATCACGAAAAAAGACGCGGTTTCCCTTTTTGGCACAGACGATGTTCTGGGAATGAATCTGGAATTCAGCCTTTACCAGAATACGGTTGATTTTACCATCATCGGAATCGTGGAGCAGGAGAATCTGGGAAATATGGTCTCCATGGATTATGGCGACACAAAAAGGATTTCTGCAGACATCCCTTATACGGCTATGGAAAATTTCGGTTATGACACTTCTGATACCAGCTATCTGTACATTACAACAGACGGAAGTGTGGATACAGGTAAAGTGGCTAACGAAGCGATCGCGCTTTTGAACCAGCGCCACTACAGTCAGGGAAAGTCATACTTTGACGTGCAGGATTTCAATGACCAGATGCAGCAGATTGATTCCATGCTGAATATGATCACGGGATTCATCGCTTTAGTGGCAGGGATATCTCTGCTGGTAGGTGGAATTGGCGTTATGAACATTATGCTTGTGTCCGTGACAGAGAGAACAAGGGAGATAGGCATCAGAAAATCCCTGGGAGCCAGAACCTCCTCTGTCATGGTCCAGTTCCTTGCGGAATCGGCTATTATTGCCTGTATCGGCGGTGTGATCGGTATCCTGATCGGTGTGCTGCTGGCCTATGCGGTCTGCTCCATACCTGCGCTGGGATTTGCGCCCGGGATCAAGGTGTCTACCATTCTGGTGGCCACACTGTTTTCCTCCGGAATCGGCATCCTGTTCGGCGTATACCCTGCCCGAAAAGCGGCTATGCTGAGTCCCATTGAAGCACTTAGGAGAAATTAAATAATATCAGAGATGAGAATAAAAAGTACCGCATAGAGTAAAATACTCCTGCGGTACTTTTTATGTGGGAAAATTCCATTATGTACAATGTATCGGGATATCAGTCCTTATAGTAGGGAATCATATCCTCAGGAATGCCTGCGGTGCGTTGATGGGCATCCATAGCAGTTATGGCTTCCATCTCTTCCGTGGTCAGTGAGAAATCGAAGATTCCTGCATTTTCCTGTATGCGTTCCTTGTGTACGGACTTGGGAATGACAGATATCCCCTGCTGGACTGCCCATCTGAGTCCTATCTGAGCAGTGGTTTTCTGGTACTTTCTTCCGATCTCCAACAGTAGCTGGCTGTGCAGATAAGCACCCCGGGCAAGAGGCGCATAGGCCTGTACTGCAATTTTATTGTCTCTGCAGTAGGACAGCAGCTCCGGCTGATTGAACAGCGGATGGAATTCAACCTGGTTGACAGCGGGAACTACATCGGAAATCTTTTTCAGTATTTCCAGGTCGTGAATATGAAAATTAGACACGCCGATGGATTTTACACGGCCTTGGGATTGAAGCTTTTCCAGAGCTTTCCAGGTGTCTGCATAACATCCCGGTACAGGCCAGTGGATCAGATATAAATCCACATAATCAAGTCCCAGGCGTTCCAGGCTTCTGTTGAAGCTGTCCTCCACATCGCCGATCCTCTGTGCGGTATTCCATATTTTCGTGGTAACGAATAATTCATCTCTTGGTATGGTAAGTGCCTTGATCCCGCGTCCGACACCGTCTTCATTTTTGTAAACAGAAGCGGTATCAATGAGACGATAGCCGGCATCTGCAGCATCAGCGATCGCCTGTTCCACTTCGTTTTCACCGACGGCTTTGTAGACTCCCAGACCCAAAAGCGGCATCTGACGGCCATCGTTCAGCATGATTTTTTCGTTGAAAGACATAACAGCCCCTCCTTTAAATATTACCTTAAACACTTAGACAGTTTACCATAGAAATGTGAAATATTTACTCCGAATTTATTAACTTTTTAATAAATCCGTGCTACTATTATAAGAAGTGCAAGCTAAAATGCAACGAAATGCCAAAATATGGCAATGGAGGACAAAGAATGAAATTTTTTCATATGGCGGACCTGCATCTGGGGAGAAAGCTTTTAGGAGAGCCGCTGTGGAAAGAACAGCAATATATACTCAGTCAGGTTTTGAACATGGCGGATGAAGAAAAGCCTGAGGCTCTTCTTCTGTGCGGGGATATTTATGATAAGTCCATACCCTCTTCAGAGGCTGTGGGGCTGCTGGACTGGTTTTTGGAAGAATTGTCCGCCCGTGGGATACAGGTGTTTATGATCAGCGGCAATCACGACGGGGCACAGAGGCTCCAGTTTGCCGGAGGGATACTGAAAAAAGAGGGGATACACATTGCAGGTACTTTTAAGGGGCGCGCAGAGCACACGGTACTGTCTGACAGATTCGGGCCGGTACATATCTGGATGCTCCCTTTTCTGCGTCCGGGCATGCTGCGTCCTTTTACAGAGGAAGTTCCGGAAAATTATCATGAGGCCGTGAAAACCGCGCTGCAGAGTGTAGAGCTGGATGAAAGTGAGAGGAATTTGCTGCTGGCGCATCAGTTTGTGACTGCCGGCGGGGAAGGTCCGGATATTTCTGATTCGGAACAGCTCTCCCTTGGGGGGATTGACCAGGTGGATGTCTCTGCTTTTAAAGGGTTTGATTATGTGGCCCTCGGACATATCCACAGGCCGCAGAAAATCGGTGATGTAAAGATACGGTATGCAGGATCTCCCCTGAAATATTCTTTTTCCGAATGCAGTCATACAAAGTCCGTGACAGTGGCAGAGCTGAAGGAGAAGGGCAGCCTGTCCATAAGGAAGCTTCCCCTTACAGCCAAAACCGAAATGGCTGTTTTAAAAGATACCATGGAGGAACTGGTCTCAGATAAATACGGGAAATACAGAGAAGGGTATTATCTCTCTGTTGTGGTGACTGACGAGGAGAGTCTGGAACACCCCATGGAGCGTCTGAGAAAAATATTTCCCGGCATGTTGGAATTTGCCGTCGAAAACCGCCGGAGCAGATCAGGAGGGATCTCAGGCAGTGCAGAGCTTCAGTGTCTGAAAAGAACACCGCTGGATCTGTTTGGGGAATTTTATGAAAAGCAGAATGGAAGTCCCATGTCAGAGACGGAACAAGAGCTGTTGAAAAATGTGATAGAAACCATGGAAGGGGTGGAAACATGAGACCGGTAGAACTGGAGATGGAAGCCTTTGGCCCCTATGCTGACAAAACCTGCATTTCTTTTGAAAACTGTGAAAAGGCAGGCTTGTTTCTGATCTGCGGGGATACGGGATCCGGAAAAACCACCATTTTCGACGGCATTGCCTTTGCCTTGTATGATGCGGCAAGCACGGAGGTGAGAAAACCGGAGAACCTCCACAGCGATTATGTGGAGGAGAAATCCATGAGCAAAGTGCGCCTGCTTTTTTCACACAAAGGGGAGCGGTATCAGGTCACCAGAACATTTAACCTGAACAGAAAGCATGAGGCGCTTCTGGAGTGCCCGGATAAAAGTGTGCTGACGGGAAGGAAAGCAGTGAACCAGAGGCTGCAGGACATTCTGGGACTTGATTACCGCCAGTTTAAACAGGTTTCCATGATCGCCCAAGGGGAATTCATGAACCTTCTGCTTGCAAAAAGTGATATGCGCAGCGAGATATTCAGGAAAGTTTTTGACACGGAATTCTACAAACTGATTTCCGACCGTCTCAAAAGCATGAGCATTCGGGAGCGGGAGGAAGAAAAGCTAAGGGAGGAGCGCCGCAGACAGGTTCTGGAGTCCTGGGATTCCCTGCACCCTGACTGTTCCCTGGCGGACAGGGAAAAGGAAGAGATTTTTGAGGTGCTGGACAGCCGGGTCCGTTCGCTGCAGGAGAATGAGAGGAGCGGCAGAAAGGAAGAACTGCGCCTGGAAAAAGAAAAGGACAGGGCTTTAAAAAATCTGGAGCGCATCCAGAAGGACAATGAAGAACTGAAAACCCTCAATGCCCTGAGACAGGAGCTGGAAGGGACGAAAGTGCGGGCCGGTGAAATCAGGGAGATGGAGAGAAGACTGTCAGAAGGAAAGAGGGCAAATGCCTATATAAAGCCTTTGGCAGAGGACTGTGCGCTGAAAAAGAAAATACTGGCTGATGAGGAAATCCACGTAAGGGAGATAAAAATCCAGGATAAGGAGCTGGAGCAGGAGAAAAAGACTCTGGCTACCCAGATGGCCGCGGCGGAAAGGGAAGTTAAGCTTGGCGCGGAGATACAGAGACTGACAGAGCAGCTTCTGGTCTATGAAAAATGGCAGAAGGATGCAGAGGTCCTTTTGGAGCTGGAGGCGCAGAGGGAAGAGCTGCTTAAGAGGGCAGAGGACCAGATCACTGTGCAGACGCAGCAGGGAATTGCCTATGAAACTTACAGAGAGGAATTTTTCAGAAGTCAGGCAGGCCTGCTCGCCAGGAATCTGGTGGATGGAAAACCTTGCCCCGTATGCGGCTCCACGGTACATCCCGAGAAGGCGTCCTGTGCAAAAAAAGAGCTGAGCGAATCTGTGCTGAAAGAGCTGGAGGATCTGAAGGAAAAAACTTCCGCAGAACTGCAGAGGACTATGACGGTCCTGGCGGAAAATAAGAAAGAATGGCAGACCAGAATGGAACATCTGCGCAGGGAGGAAGGGCTTGCAGGCAAAAAAAACGGAGATGCTGTGCGTAAGAAAGCAGCTTCGCTGATCCGAGAAACCGGCATGCGGCTGGAGAAGAAGAGGGCAAAAAGCTGCCCGGGTCTTCCGGCATTGGAGATTGTCAGAAAAAGGACAGATGAAAATGCGCAGCGCCGGGCAGCCGCCGCCAGAGAGATCCAAATCTGCGAGAAACACGTGGCAGAGATGACAAAAGAGAGGAAAGAGGCGGAAGAGAAGCTGCTCCTGGAAGTGAAACGGCAGAAATTTAAGAGCAGGGCAAAGGCCATGGAAGCGTGTCTGGAACAAGAAGAGATGGAACGGATGGAAAAAGAGACACAGGCCTATGAGGATCATGTGAGAGATCTGCAGATAAGGATCAGGAGTCTGGCGCCTGCCCTGCGCGGAAAGAAGCTATGCTCTGAGGAGGGTGTGAGGGAACAGATGCAGCGCGCGGAACATCAGTTGAAAACTGTGCGCATGCAGCTTCGGGAAGATTACAGTGCCCTGGAAAGGGCAAAAGAAGTTCGCAGACAGCTTCAGGCATTGTTTGAGGACAGCAGCAGGACAGAGAAGATTCGTCTGTCTCTTCAGAATCTTTCCGACACAGCCTGCGGAAATCTGAAGGGAAAGCCGAAAATATCCCTTGAGCGCTACGTGCAGTCCGCTTACTTCCGCATGATCACAAAGGAGGCAAACAGGCGGCTGGAGCATATGTCCTCCGGCAGATATGAGCTGCTTGTCCGGGAGGAAAAAGAAAATCTCCAGTCCAGATCCGGACTGGATCTGGATGTCTATGATTATCATACCGGAAAGGTGAGGAGTATCCGTTCCCTTTCGGGAGGAGAGAGTTTTCAGGCGGCCCTGAGTCTGGCGCTGGGGGTTTCCGGAGTTATCGGACAGTTCGCGGGCGGAATCCGGGTAGAAACGGTTTTCATTGACGAGGGCTTCGGCAGTCTGGATGAGCAGTCTCTGGAGACTGCTGTGGAGACCTTATCCGCTCTTTCCAGAGAGGATTGTCTGGTGGGGATCATTTCTCATGTTCCGGAGCTGAAAGAGCGCATAGAATGCCGGATCGAAGTGGAAAAAAACAGAGGCGGAAGCTCTGTGTTTTTCACCTCTTGAACCTCTAAAAAAACATAAGAATAACTTGATAAAACAACCGAAAGCATGTATAATGAATTTATTGATAAATTATTGTCATTTACTGCGCCCAAAGCGGGAAAAAGCAGTAGGGAAAGGATGGAAAAATGCATTTAATCAACGACGAAAATGGCAACATGGTTCCTCACGGACATGACCATGAGCATGACCATGTTCACAGCCACGAACACAGCCACGGCTGCAGCAGCTGTTCAGAAGGCGAATGTGGCGGAAATTGTACAGAGGAAGTGGTAGCGCTTTTGAACTATATGCTTTCCCACAATGAGCATCATGCACAGGAGCTTGACCAGATGGCAGATAATCTGTCAAAGCTTGGAATGGAAGATGCGGCCAAGACTATCAAGGAAGGCGTTGCTGATTTCCAGAAAGGAAATATGCGTCTGGGCCTGGCACTGACACTGGTAAAAGAACATTTGAAGGAGGCGTAGGCTATGTGTCTTGCAACTGTACAGAGAAGCGATGACAACACTGTCATCTGCAAAAATGTAAGCAGAATTGACGTAGATGGCGAAAAGGTTATCTTACGTGACATTATGGGCGAGGAGAGAACTATTATTGGCAGAATTCTGATGGTAGACCTTGCTAACAGCCTTGTTAAGCTGGACTGCCAGTAATGCAGCAGAAAAGTATGGAGGACTTTCTGTTGTGCCAACAAACGATTTTAGGGCTTAGGCCTTAAAAATAAATAAACAAAGCGGAGGTAGTAACTATGAAATTATCTGAAGCAATGAAGAACAAAATGCTCCTTTCTTTTGAGCTGTTCCCACCGAAGACAGACAAGGGTATGGAAAATCTTCCGGGAACCATCGAGCATCTTTGTAAGTACCAGCCGGAGTACATTTCCTGTACATACGGTGCGGGCGGAACTAATGTGGGCAAGAACATGGATGTGTGTAAAATGATTCAGGATGCAGGAACGATCCCGGTGACACATTTTACATGTATCGGTAATACCGCAGAAGGAATCAAGGAACAGCTTCAGAATTACCTGGACAACGGCGTAGATCATATGCTGGCACTTCGCGGTGACCTTCCATTCGGATGGACAGGAACCGGCGGAGATTTTGCTTATGCTACTGATCTTGTGGCTTATGTCCGCAAAGAATTCGGCGATAAAATTGAAATTGCTGTAGCGGGTTCTCCGGAAGGTCATATCGCATGCCGCAGCCTTGAGTCTGATATCGCTGTCCTGAAACAGAAACAGGATAACGGCGCTGACTACATCATGACTCAGCTTTGCTGGGATATGGAACAGTTCAAACGCTGGATGGATGCTATCCGTACTGCAGGCATCACAATGCCGGTCGATGTGGGTATCATGCCGATCCTGGATCAGGCTGCTACGATCAATATGGCGCTGTCACGCAACGGCTGTGTAATGCCGCGTAAGCTTTGCGAGATCATCTCCAAAAACTGGATCTTCCCAAATCCGTTCGACAAAGATCCATTCGACGCTGCTGTTGATGAAAAGAAAGCAGCATTCAAAGAGGCAGGTATCGAATACACTATCAGACAGATTGATGAATACCGCGCACTGGGCGTTAACGGCATCCATCTGTATGCTCTGAACAAATGGAAAGACGTATCTGAGATCATTGACAGATGCGGTCTTCGCACACTTGTTTAAAACGTATTAAAATCATATTTTAGGAGGTGCCCTTTTCATGGCACATGTAATTGCAATTGCCGGCAAAGGCGGCGTGGGCAAGACGACCCTGACAGGACTTATCATCCAGTATCTGGCTGAAAAAGGCAGGGGACCGATTCTTGCAGTAGATGCAGACGCGAATTCAAACTTAAATGAAGTTCTCGGCATGGAGCTTGAGGCGACTCTGGGTGATATCCGTGAGGAAGTGGCTCGTGCAGAGATGTCAAAAGAAAATCCTATTCCGGCTGGAATGACAAAAGCCGATTATATGGAATTCAAGTTTGATGATGCGTTGATTGAAAATGATGATTATGACCTGCTTGTCATGGGACGTACCCAGGGAAAAGGTTGCTACTGCTTCGTGAATGGACTTCTGCAGGCTCAGCTTGCAAAGCTGCAAAAAAATTATCCATATATCATCGTGGACAATGAAGCCGGTATGGAGCATATCAGCAGAGGCGTTCTTCCGAACATGCAGACAGCGATTCTGGTCAGTGACTGTTCCAGAAGAGGTGTTCAGGCGGTTGGCAGGATCGCGGAACTGATAAAAGAGTGTGACATGCACCCGAAGCAGGTTGGTCTGATCATCAACCGGGCACCGGGCGGGGTACTCAATGCGGGCACAAAAGAGGAGATAGAGAAACAGGGCCTCACCCTTTTGGGAATCGTACCGCAGGATGAAACTGTATATGACTTCGACTGCGACGGTACACCGATCGTGAAGCTTCCGGAAGATTCACCGGTGAGAACAGCGATCCGGGATATCGTAGACAGGCTGGAGTTATAAAACCGGGGAAGCGGACCCGGATAAAAAAGCAAAAAGAGGCGAAAAACAAGGAGGATATTCATGAGTGAATTCAAATTAACCACAGTAGAAGAATTTGAAGCTGCTACTGCACGTCTCCTGGAAACAGGTGCAAAAGTCGGCGCTGACGCTTGGCAGTTCCGCGTAAAAAATCAGACACCCCATTGTAAATTTGGCGAAGAAGGCGTTTGCTGCCGTATCTGTACAATGGGACCATGCCGTATTACAAAAAAAGCTCCGAGAGGAATCTGCGGATGTGATGTACATGGTATTGTAGGACGTAACTACCTGAAATTTACAGCAGGCGGATCTGCAACACACTCTGACCATGGCCGTGAAATCTGCCATACCTTATATGAATCAGCAGCTGATGGCTGTTATAAGGTAAAAGATCCGGATAAATTGATCCGTATCGCAAAAGAGTGGGGAATCGAGACCGAAGGAAAAGACATCTATGATCTGGCACATGAAGTTGCTGAGACAGGTCTGATGGAATATGGTAAACCTTTCGGAACTCAGAGATTCTTAAAGAGAGCACCGGAATCACAGCAGGAACTGTGGGAAAAGAATGAACTTGCACCAAGAGCAATTGACCGCGAGGTTTCCTGTTCCTTACATATGAGCCATATGGGATGTTCTTCCAAACCGGAAGCGCTGGTAAAACAGGCTATCCGTGCAGGCTTAAGTGATGGATGGGGCGGTTCCATGATGGGAACAGAGTTCTCTGACGTACTGTTCGGAACTCCGAAGCCGATCGAGACAGAAGCAAACTTGGGCGTTATGGTTGAGGATAATGTCAATATCGTTGTTCATGGACATGATCCGAGTCTTTCAGAGATGATCTGTGAATTCGCAGATGATCCGGAAATGATCGCATATGCAAAAGAGCAGGGTGCAAAAGGCATTACTGTATCTGGTGTATGCTGTACTTCAAATGAAGTTGCAATGCGCCGTGGTATTCCTATGGCCGGTAACTTCCTGCAGCAGGAAAACGTTGTTCTGACAGGTGCATGTGAAGCTATCGTTGTAGACGTACAGTGTATCTTCCCGGCACTTGGTCCTTTAAGCAAATGTTTCCACACAAAATTCATCACAACTTCTCCGATTGCTCAGATGCCGGATTCTGAATTTATCAGATTCGATGCACATACAGCAGGCGAGAAGGCAAAACTGATCGTTAGAACAGCTATCGAGAACTTTAAAAACAGAAAACCGGAACTGGTACATATTCCGCAGATGAAACAGAAAGCAACTGTAGGATATTCCACAGAAGCGATCGTAAAAGTTCTGGACGGTGTTACCAACTCACAGGTAGATGAGCTGGGAACCACAAAACCGTTATTAGAGTGTATCACCTCTGGTGTTCTCCGCGGTGCTGTTGCAATGGTTGGATGTAATAACCCGAGAGTTCGTCCTGACTTAGCTCATATTGAACTTATGAAAAAACTGGTTGCCAACGATATCATCATCATCGCATCCGGATGTTCTGCACAGGCAGCTGCAAAAGCTGGTCTGATGGACAAGAGAGCCAAGGATGTATGCGGCGCCGGCCTTAAGAGAGTTTGTGAACTGGCTGACATTCCGCCGGTACTGCACATGGGATCCTGTGTTGATATCAGCCGTATGCTGGTTCTTGCAGCTACCCTGGCAAAAGACGCAGGTCTGCATATCTCCCAGCTTCCGGTTGTTGGCTGTGCTCCTGAATGGATGTCTGAAAAAGCAGTTTCTATCGGTAACTATGTAATCGGTTCCGGTCTTGATACCTTCTTAGGTGTTGACCCATATGCCTGCGGTTCCAGCGAAATGGTTGAAATCCTGACCAACGGAACAAGAGAATGGGTAGAGGCTGCGTTTACAGTTGAAAAAGATATTGAAAAATTAGGCGATGCTATGATCGCAAGAATCGAAGAGAAGAGAGCTGCTCTTGGAATCTAATCTTTATCAGGAAAGGTGAATGACATGAAAATTGCAGTGACAGGAAAAGGCGGCGTTGGAAAGACTACTTTTGCTGCGACGCTGGCGCGCTTATATGCGGATGAGGGAAGAAAGGTGCTTGCCGCGGATGTGGACCCGGATGCGAATCTGGGACTGGCACTTGGGTTTGATGATGAAACCCTGGATTCTATTATTCCTATTACAAAGATGCGGAAGCTGGTGGAAGAACGTACCGGGGCCAATGAGGAAAATCAGTTCTACCGGATCAATCCCAAGGTAGATGATATCCCGGATACATATTCCAAAGAAGTAAACGGAGTCAAGCTGCTTGTGCTTGGTACTGTGGAAACCGGCGGCGGCGGTTGTGTATGCCCCGAACACGTCATGCTTCGCAGAATCATCAACAATTTGGTGCTTCACAGGGATGATGTGGTGATCATGGATATGGAGGCTGGATTGGAGCACCTCGGCCGGGGTACGACAGAATCCATGGACCAGTTTATCGTGGTCATTGAACCGGGTGCCAGAAGCGTACAGACCTATAAGAATGTAAAAAGGCTGGCAAAGGACCTGGGCGTAAAACAGGTTCGTGTTGTGGCTAATAAGGTTCGGAATGAAGAGGATGAAGCTTTTGTAAAGGCACATATACCGCAGGAGGATCTGCTGGGATTCATTCACTATAATACCGAAGTGATGGATGCGGACCGTCAGGGCAAGTCTCCATACGACTTCAGCAATACTGTAAAAGAGGAAATTACAAACATTAAAAACATAATCGATCAGGGATTATGAGAAGGTCAGGAGGAAGAAAACATTGACATTATTTGAAACCGTATTTAGTGGAAATGACGCTGTCTATGGATTAACAGAAGGCGCTATCAATGCTGCCATTGAACAGCACGGTGCTGACAAGGCTGTCAGCTTCCCGAACACTGCTTACTGCTTACCATGCTACTACGCAGTGACAGGTGTGAAGGTTAAAACTTTAGGAGAATTAAAAGAAGCTTTAGGTGTAGTAAAAACTCTGATGACAAGAGAGATGAGATTGAATGACGTATTTATGTCAGGTGTTGCAACTGCTCTCTGTGCAGAGTTCATCGAAGTTCTGAAATATATTGACGGTGCAGAACCGTATGCAGAGCCTTGCTACGGACATCTGGCAGATGCTGTGATCCGTGAGCTGGGTGTACCCCTTGTAACAGGTGATATCCCTGGTGTTGCTGTTATTCTCGGAAGTGCTCCGACAAAAGAAGAAGCAGTCGCTCTTGTTAAGAGCTACCAGGCACAGGGTATCCTGGTAACACTGGTTGGCGGCGTGATCGACCAGGTTGCAGAAGCTGGTATGAAGACAGGTGCAAACTTACGTGTTATCCCGCTGGGAAAAGACGTGACAAGCGTTATCCATGTAGTATCCGTTGCTTTAAGAGCAGCACTTATCTTTGGTAATGTAACACCTGGTGATGCAGCGAATCTGATGAAATACACCTTTGAGCGTGTACCGGCATTCGTAAACGCATTTGCTCCTCTGGACGATGTGATCGTTGCCTGCGGTGCAGGTGCTATCGCACTGGGATTCCCGGTTATCACAAACCAGGAAGGCGTATCTACAGTACCGAAGAGCCTGATCTTACAGAAAGATGTTGCTAAATTCAATGCTACATCTCTGGAAGCACGCGATATCAAGATCAAGATCACCAATATCGATATCCCGGTTGCATTCGCATCCGCATTCGAGGGTGAGATCATCCGCCGCGGCGATATGCAGGTTGAGTTCGACGGTTCCCGTGTAGACTGTGCAGAGCTGGTACAGTCAGCAGAGGCTACAGAGATTGAAGATCACAAGATCACTGTGATCGGACCGGAAGCAGACGAAATGGAGCTTGGCAGCAAGAACAGCATCGCTTATGTTGTAAAAGTTGCAGGCAAGAACATGCAGTCAGACTTTGAGCCGGTTATCGAGCGTAAATTCCATAACTATATCAACTGCATCGAAGGTGTATACCATACAGGACAGCGTGATATGCAGCGTATCCGTATCAGCAAGGATGCATTCAACGCAGGATTCCGCCTGAAACATATCGGTGAAGTTCTGTACGCTTCTGTTAAGAACGAATTTGATGCTGTTGTTGACAAATGTGAGGTTGTTATCTATACCGATCCTGCAGAGTGTAAGAGAATCCGTCACGAAGTGGCTATTCCTACATTCAACAAACGTGATGACCGTCTGAAATCCCTGACAGATGAGTCTGTAGATGTATACTACAGCTGTATCCTGTGCCAGGCATTCTCCCCGTCACACGTATGTGTGGTAACACCGGAACGTCTGGGCCTGTGCGGTGCCGTTTCATGGCTGGATGCAAAGGCTACCAACGAGCTGGATCCCAACGGACCTTGCCAGGTTATCACAAAAGAGAAATGTATTGATGAGAGAATCGGTGAGTACGAGGACGTTAACGAAGCCGTTCGTAAATTCTCCCAGGGTGCTCTGGAAGAGGTATCTCTGTACTCCATCATGGAAAAACCAATGACAAGCTGCGGATGTTTCGAGTGTATCTGTGGTATCGAGCCATTCTCCAACGGTGTAGTTATCACAAACCGTGAGTATGCAGGTATGACACCACTTGGAATGACATTCCCGGAATTGGCTTCCATGACAGGCGGCGGTGTTCAGACACCAGGCTTTATGGGACATGGTAAACATTTCATCGGTTCCAAGAAGTTTATGAAGGCAGAGGGCGGTATCGAGAGAATCGTATGGATGCCTAAGGAACTGAAAGAATTTGTTGCCGAGAGACTGAACCAGACAGCAAAAGAATTATACGGTATCGATAACTTCACAGACATGGTTGGTGATGAGACCATCGCAACAGATCCGGAAGAATTAGTTGCATTCTTAACAGAAAAAGGACATCCGGCTCTGGGTCTGGATCCGATGATGTAAGATTTTGGAAGACAAAATCGCTTAATTGTAGTATCATGTAAACGGTGAATGCGCGTTTTACCGTGTTCACCGTTTATAAAAAATATATTAAGGAGGCTAATGAGAAATGCCGTTTAATCAAAAACCACAGAAATTCAATGCAAACATAAACACAGTTGAAATTGGCTGCGGGGACAAAGCAATCAAATTAGGAGGGGAATGTACATTTCCTTTTTACACATTTGATGCTCCCACGGAGAATGCACCAAAAGTAGGTGTGGAAATTTCCGATATGGGGCTTTCCAATGTACCGGGAATCCAGGAATATTATGCAGGTGCTACCACAATGGCCGAGATCGCAAAAAAAGCGGAAGCAATGGAAGGTGCGGACTTCGTTTGCTTACGTCTGGAAGGCGGGGATCCAAACGGCTCAGACAAATCCATTGATGAACTGATCGCAGTTGTCAAGGAAGTCGGAGAAGCTGTTTCCTGTCCTTTAGTTGTTGAAGGTTGCAAGAATGTGGAAAAAGATTCTGAATTACTGCCAAAAGTAGCAGAAGCACTTCAGGGCAAAAACGTTTTAGTCCTTTCTGCAAGAGAAGAAGATTACAAAGCAGTTGGTGCAGCAGCAGGCCTTGCATACAACCAGAAGGTTGGAGCAGAATCCGCAGTTGATATCAACCTGGCAAAACAGCTTAACGTTGTTACAACCCAGTTAGGCGTAAAAGCTCAGGATATCGTAATGAACGTTGGTTCTGCAGCAGTAGGTTATGGTTTTGAGTACGTGGTATCCACAATGGACCGTATTAAAGGTGCAGCTCTTTCCCAGAATGATAACATGTTACAGATGCCTATCATCACTCCGGTTGCCGATGAGACATGGGGAGTAAAAGAGGCTATGGCTTCTGAGGAAGATATGCCAGAATGGGGACCGCTGGAAGAGAGAGGTATCAGTATGGAAGTACAGACAGCAGCAGCAGTTTTAGCTTCCGGTTCTGACGCTGTCATTCTGAGACATCCCAAATCTGTTGCAACAATCTCAAAAATGATTAAAGAATTAGTGTAATCGTAGAACAGGAGGATAAAAACAAATGGGATTATCAGGTATTCAAATTTTTAAACTGACACCAAAAAAGAACTGTAAAGAGTGCGGCTGCCCAACATGTATGGCTTTCTCCATGAAAGTAGCTCAGGGTGCTCTGGAAATTTCAAAATGCCCGCATATGTCTGAGGATGCTCTGGCTCAGTTATCTGAGGCAACAGCTCCGCCGATGAAGACCATCAAAGTCGGAAGCGGTGATAACGAATTTACTTTAGGCGGCGAGACTGTTTTATTCAGACATGAAAAAACATTCGTTAGCAAAACAAGATATGCGGTTGCACTGTGCACATGCATGGATGATGCAGCAATCGATGCCAAACTGGCAGCAATTCCGAAGGTAGACTACGAGCGTATCAGCGAGAGAATGTTCGTTGAAATGATTTACGTGAACTACGAAGACGGCGCTGACAAAGACAGATACGTTGAAATCGTAAAGAAAGCAGCAGCTCTTGGCAGAACTCTGGTTCTGGGCTGTAAAGATGTTGAAGCAGCAAAAGCAGCATTAGCTGTATGCAAAGACGGCAAACCTGTATTAAACGGTGCAGATGCTTCTAACTACGCAGAGATGAGTGCAGTTGCAACAGAGGCTGGCGTTGTACTTGGCGTTACAGGTGCTGACTTAAATGAATTATATGATACAGTTGCAGCTCTGGAAAAAGCAGGAAATAAGAACCTGATTCTGGATGTTGGAACAAAATCTATAAAAGAAGCTTACGGCAATGCAGTTCAGATCCGCCGTGCAGCTTTAAAAGATCAGGACAGAATTTTCGGTTACCCGACTCTGGTAAACCTGGCAGTTCTGGCACATGGCGACAGAAATATGCAGCAGGCACTGGCTTCCCTGTTCACAATGAAATATGGTTCCATTGTGGTTATGGAGCAGCTTGATTATGCAGAAGCTCTGCCGTTATTTGGTCTGAGACAGAATGTATATACAGACCCGCAGAAGCCAATGAAGGTAGAACCGGGTATTTATGCGTTAAATGGTGCAGACGAGAATTCTCTCTGTCTGACAACCGTAGACTTTGCTCTTACATACTTCGTGGTATCCGGAGAGCTGGAGCGTTCCGGAGTACCATGTAACCTGATCATCAGTGATGCAGGCGGACTTTCCGTACTGACTGCATGGGCAGCAGGTAAATTATCTTCTACTTCCGTAGCCAAATATATTCAGGAAAATGTTGAAGATAAAGTAAAATGTAGAAAACTGATCATTCCGGGTAAAGTTGCTGTATTAAAGGGTGATATCGAAGCAAAACTTCCGGGCTGGGAAGTGATCGTTGCCCCATTGGAAGCAGTTCAGTTAGTAAAATTCTTAAAGGATATGACTGCATAAAGACTGCATAAAAGAGCAAATACAGGCTGGCAGGGAGAATGCTTATACTGCGTTTTTCCTGTCCGGCCAGAATGAATAATTTAAAAGGAGAACTATTATGGCAAAGTTTGTTACAATTGGTGAGAGAATTCACTGTATTTCCCCGTCTATCCGCAAAGCGATGGCAGAGCGTGATCCGGAACCAATCTTAAAACGTGCAAAAGAGCAGCTGGAAGCAGGTGCAACTTATCTGGACGTTAATATCGGACCGGCTGAGAATGATGGAGAAGATTTAATGAAATGGGCTGTTCAGCTGATCCAGTCCAACTTCGACAACGTTCCTCTGGCACTGGATACTGCCAACAAAAAAGCGATCGAGGCAGGTATCTCCGTATACAACAGAAGCAAAGGAAAACCGATTGTAAACTCTGCTGATGCAGGCGGAAGAATTGAGAATATCGACCTGGCTGCAGCAAATGATGCTATCGTAATCGCTCTTTGTTCTGCAGAAGGTATTGCAGCAGACAATGACGAGCGTATGATGCACTGCCAGAACATGCTGGAAAGAGGTATGATGCTGGGTATGGAGCCTACAGATCTTTGGTTTGACCCGTTATTCCTGGTTGTTAAAGGAATGCAGGACAAACAGATGGAAGTTCTGGAAGCTATCAAAATGTTCAGCGATATGGGCCTGAATTCCACAGGCGGTCTGTCCAATAACTCTAATGGTATGCCGAAACATATTCGTCCGATCATGGATTCCGCAATGGTAGCAATGTGCATGATGCAGGGCTTAACTTCCGCTATCGTAAATCCATGTGATTTAAGACTGATGGAAACCATTAAATCCTGTGATGTATTCAAGAACAACACATTATACGCTGACTCTTACCTGGAAATCTAATAACAGAATAGGTAGAATCGTGTAATAAAAAGCGCCGGGGATATTTTTATCGCCGGCGCAGATAAAAATATACAGAAAGGCTAAATTCCTATGTTCAAAGTGACTTTTAAGTTTGAAAACGGCGAAGACGTCACAACTTTCGCCCAGGAAGGAGAAATCCTTTTAGAAGTAGCGAGAAAAACGAATGTGGCTATCGATGCCCCCTGTTCCGGAAATGCTTCCTGTGGTAAATGCAAGGTAAAGCTGGTGGCAGGTGAAATGAATTCTCCAAAGACACGCCATATCTCTGATGATGAATATGCGGAAGGTTGGAGGCTGGCATGTGTGAGCAAGCTGACTGGTGATGTGGAGGTACAGGTACCTGATATTGCATCCGCTTACAGAAGCCGGATGAAAGTCGCGGATTTGAGTTCCAGAGAGGAGATCGCTATATTTGAACAGGCGAAATCTGATGTGGAAGCAGCAGGAATAACCTTGAAGAACAGTCTGGATATTATCCATGTGACAATGGATGAGCCTACTTTGGATGACACTATGCCGGATAATGAACGTCTTATACGGGCCATCAAGAGGGACACCGGTGTACAGAGAGTACGTCTGCCTTACTCTGCCTTGCGGAAAATTTCCGTTGTTTTCCGTGAGAATCATTTTGATGTTCAGTGTATTGTGCGCAGAACAGCAGATGATATTTTTGTGTATGATGTTTACGGCAGGAATGAAAAAGTAGTGATAGGCGGTTTGGCTATTGATATTGGAACTACCACTGTGTCTGCTTTGCTTATCAATATGCAGACAGGCGAGATCCTTGGAAAGGCATCAGCCGGGAACGGTCAGATTCGTTATGGTGCGGATGTTATCAACCGTATTATTGAATCCATGAAGCCGGGAGGAAGTGAAAAGCTGCAAAATGCAGTGGTTGACGAGACTATCAATCCTATGATCGAGCAGATGTGTCGTTCCTGCGGATTTAGTCCTCTGCATATATATCGTATGTGCATTGCATCCAATACGACGATGAACCATCTGCTTACCGGAATGAACGGTGATCCTATCCGTATGGAGCCGTATATTCCGACCTTTTATAAAACTAATTCACTGTTTGCCTCTGATATTGGGATCAGGGTGAATCCGGATGCTCATATAATACTGGCGCCGAACATAGGCAGTTATGTGGGCGGAGATATCACAGCGGGTACTCTGGTGAGTATGCTGTGGAATCGGCCTGAATTTTCCCTGTTTATCGATTTAGGTACGAACGGCGAGCTTGTATTCGGCAATTCTGATTTTATGATGAGTTGTGCCTGCTCTGCAGGTCCTGCTTTTGAAGGCGGGGATATTAGCTGCGGTATGCGCGCGACGGACGGCGCTATCGAAGCCTGTACCATTGATACAGAAACAATGGAGCCAAGTTACTCTGTTATCGGAGATGAAGGCGAGAAACCCATTGGTCTCTGTGGTTCCGGTATTATTGATGTGATCAGCGAATTATTCCGTACCGGTATTATCAATCCGAAAGGAAAGTTTATCCGGGAAGGAAAGCGTGTCCGCCATGATGAATATGGTATGGGCAGCTATGTGCTCGCCTTCGAGGAGGAATCGGGCAGTGTCAAGGAAGTGGAGATCAATGAGGTGGATATTGACAACTTTATACGGGCAAAAGGAGCTATTTTCTCAGCTATCCGTACAATGCTTGTATCCCTGGATTTTGATATTTCCATGATTGATGATGTTTATGTAGCCGGTGGAATCGGCAGCGGTATCAATATGAGAAATGCCGTACGGATTGGTATGTTCCCGGATATTCCTCTGGAGAAATTCCATTACATTGGAAACTCTTCACTGTCCGGTGCATATACAATGCTTCTTTCAAAAGAGGCAGAGCAGAAATGCTATGAAATCGCGTCCAATATGACTTATCTGGAACTTTCCGCTGTACCAAGTTATATGGATGAGTTTGTAGCCTGCTGTTTTATACCACATACGGATACGTCTTTGTTTCCGTCTGTAACAGAGCAGTAGCGGGAGCGTATTGCGGACTTACTATTGTTACGAATAAATAGACTGACTGAGGTGAAAAGATGGATTTTGAATACGCAAAGGACAGTAAAGAGCAGCGTCCTTATGAACATTATCTGAACGCATACAGAGAGATGGACCCGAAAGAAATCAGCGGGCGAACCGGTATTCCTTATGATGAGGAAAAAGGGCTTTTTACCGTGAAACTGATGGGAAGTACATACCAGGTATCTTTTCCGGATTATGAAATTCATCACGTGGAGGATTCCATTGGAGTATATCCACTGGAGGAGGCCATGAATGCTAAGATTCTTATTGTCCGTTTTTTGACAGAGAGAAGCGCAGCACCTGCGTCAGGGAAATTCCTGACTTATCATGATGTTCCCTGGGGTGAGGTTTACTTCAGGCAGTTCCAGGGCAGATGCCTGTTTCGTCTGGCATTCGGCTATGGAAATAAGCTGTCTGTGTTTCAAAAGATCATGGAACACCTGGGAGCAAAAAAATGTTCAGAGGGAGACTGTTCCTATGAACTGGAATTTATGGACAATCTGTATGTGAAGTTTATCTTGTGGGAAGGGGATGACGAGTTTCAGCCTTCCGCACAGATATTGTTTTCTGATAATTTTGCCGTCACATTTGCCGCGGAGGATTTGGCGGTTGTGGGCGATATCAGTATTAACATGATGAAAGCATTAGAAAAAAAGTTGTAAGAAGTTGTCTTAAAAAGACTGTTATAGTAGAGTAGGTATTACGCGTTAAGTGTCATGGGATGGGAAGTTGTCCATGAACGAAGGCAGCCGTTAGGCTCCACGATGTAATATTGCGTCCGCTACTACATTAAAGACAGATATGAATTCTTCTCTTTGGTGTAGTAAACTACTATGCCATAAGTACAATACGAGAAGGGACAGTTATGCTGTTCCTTGAAGACAACAGAAGAAGGAGGATTTATATCTGATGAAAAAAGTGAATAATGTAAAAGTTTTGGCATTTACGGGTGTTCTGGTGGCAATGAGCATTATCCTGACCAGGGTAGTTGCGATACCCATTGGTACCAGTATTCGGCTTACCGTAGGTCAGACTCCGGTATACCTTTGTGGTTTTTGGTTTGGCCCTTTGGTAGGGGGGATTTGCGGGTTTTTGTCTGATTTCCTTGGGGCGATCCTTCAGGGTTATGCGCCAAATCCCATGATTTCTGTCACTGCTGTTCTGGCTGGTGTGCTGCCTGGATTGTTTCGGCATTTCTATGCTAAGAAACTGGAGATTTGGCATGTACTTGCAGTGATCGTTGTTCATGGAATCGTAGGTTCTCTTGGATTTACATGTCTTGGACTTCATATGTACTACGGAACACCGTGGGTAGTTTTGTATGCCCAGAGATTGGTTCAGACACCGCTCTTGGCAGCTCTGAATACTCTACTGGTATTTTTCCTCTACAAGAGTCCCTTGACTGCTATGGTAAATAAGAGCACTATGCTGAAAAATGGGCCTGTAAATGTATCTGATCATGCAAAATAATTCCCTCAGGGAATTTTATATAAAACCGAAGTGATTCGGTAATTAAAGAAAGAGAGGTATGTGAGAGATGGGATTTTCAACTGTACCATGTAATGAATTTGTGGAAGTATTGGCATCAAAAGCACCAGTTCCGGGCGGCGGTGGAGCATCAGCTCTGGTTGGCGCAGTGGGAACGGCCCTGGGCAATATGGTGGGCAGTCTGACTGTAGGTAAGAAAAAGTACGCAGAGGTAGAAGACGAGATGTGGGAGCTGAAAAAGAAATGTGATGCCCTGCAGGCGGATTTTTTACGTCTGATAGAGAGAGATGCGGAGGTGTTTGAGCCGCTTTCAAAAGCATATGGAATGCCTCGTGCAACAGAGGAAGAAAAAGCTGAAAAAGCAAGAGTAATGGAAATCGTTCTGAAGGACGCATGCTCCGTACCTATGGAAATTATGGAAAAGTGCTGTGAGGCCATTGAAGTGATCGTGGAATTTGCAGCAAAAGGTTCCACATTGGCGATCAGTGACGCAGGCGTAGGCGCAGCCTTCTGCAAAGCCGCTTTAAAGGGTGCCAGCCTGAATGTGTATATTAATACAAAGTCTATGGCTGACAGAGCTTATGCGGAAGAGCTGAATAAAAAAGCAGATGCAATGCTGGAGAAATATACGAAAATCGCTGACGATACCTTTGACAGCGTACTTTCCAGACTGAAATAAGAGGGCACTGAACAATTACGATAATTGTATGATGCCTTATGTGACATGTGCTGCAGCGTAAGCTGCAGAGTGTCTAAGAGGCCAGGATAAAAAGATGCAGGAGGATTCATAGAGAAATGGCAAAGAGATTACTTGGTAAAGAGGTAACAGCAGCATTAAACGAAAGAATTAAAGCGGATGTGGCAGCACTGGAGGAAAAAGGGGTAAAACCTACCCTGTGTATTATCCGTGTGGGTGAAAACGAAAGTGATATTTCCTACGAGAGAGGCGCAACAAAACGCTGTGAAACACTGGGTGTTGCATGCGAAAAGATTCTACTTCCGGCAGATGTAAGCCAGGAAGAGTTACTGGCAACGATTGATAAGGTGAATAAAGATGACAAGATTCACGGCGTTCTGTTATTCCGTCCGCTGCCAAAACACCTGAATCAGTCTGTTATTGAAAATGCACTGGATCCGGCAAAAGACGTTGACTGTATGACAGATGGTTCCATGTCAGGTGTATTTACAGGCAAGAATGTAGGTTTCCCGCCCTGTACACCGCAGGCTTGTATGGAGATTCTCGACTTTTACGGAATCGACTGTACAGGTAAAAAGGCAGTTGTTGTAGGCCGTAGTCTGGTTGTAGGAAAACCGGCAGCTATGATGCTGATCAAGAAAAATGCAACTGTTACAATCTGCCACACCAGAACTGTGGATATGCCTTCTGTAGTAAGAGAGGCAGACATTGTTATTGTCGCTGCAGGTCGTGCTGGTGTTATTGACGATACCTATTTAAGCGCAGGACAGACAGTTATTGATGTTGGTATCAATGTGAACGCAGAAGGAAAGCTTTGCGGTGATGTTGATTTTGAGAAGGCTGAGCCAGTTGTAGATGCCATTACTCCTGTTCCGGGTGGTGTTGGAAGTGTTACGACTTCTGTACTGGTTGGACATGTGGTAGAAGCTGCGAAACGTAAATTTGCTTAATTAAAGAACAGAGTATATCGGAATATAGTTTGACTGCCCCTGGAAATTCATGTATGTGGATTTCCGGGGGTTTTATATTTTTTTCAGAAATATTCATAGTATTATTCTTGACAATTTTCATGGAAAGCAGTATGGTGCCCTATGATAACTTTAGAGGTTATCTTTACAAAATAACAAAGGGTGAAAGAAATGAAAAAGTTTAAACTTCGATGGTTGCTGTTTGTATTGTTGTTTTTTCTTGTCTATCTTATAGCGGGAGCTGTAGGTCCATTCATACATTACACAAAGGTGTCAAAGGAGACAAAAAAGAATTTTGCTGTGTCAGATTGTTACAGAGACAGCATAGGAGTAGACAGAGCAATGCTGCTTGAGACAAATAAGAGCGCATGGGATGAAAGAATTCGGCTTTTCAATCAGGCTAAAGAACGGATCATACTTTCTACATTTGATATGAGAGACGGAAAGAGTACACGGGATCTCCTTGCAGTCTTGTATCACAGGGCCGAGGAGGGTATTAAAATAAAAATTTTGGTTGACGGGGTAAGCGGTAAAATCCGCATGGAAGGGAATGAACTATTTTATGCCCTGTCTTCGCATCCAAATGTGGAAATAAAAGTTTATAATGAATTAAATCTGGCTATGCCCTGGAAGACCCAGGGAAGAATGCACGATAAATATGTCATTGTAGATGAATTGGCTTATATTCTTGGCGGAAGAAATACATTTGATTATTTTATCGGAGATTATCCAAACAAGAATATGAGTTATGACAGAGAGGTATTGATCTATAATACGGATCCGAAACTGGACGGTGGGGATAAAAGTTCTTTGTATCAGGTGGAAGAGTATTTTGAACGTATGTGGAAGAAAAAGGAATGCAGGCTGTTTCACGACCAGGAAAGTCTGAGGGAGGACGATAAAACAAAGAGTATGATCCGCATGCTGACCAGAAGATACGAGAAGCTGAAAAAAGAGAACGCGGATTTATTCAAGGACTGTGATTACGGTGAAATAACCTGCGAGACGAATAAAGTGACACTTCTTTCAAACCCAACAGGGGTATATGGGAAAGAGCCTGTACTGTTTTATGAGCTGTCCCAGCTTATGAAGCAGGCAAAGGATAGGGTTATTATCCATACCCCCTATGTAGTCCTGAATGGATATATGAAGAGAGAACTGACAGATATTGCAAGGAAGGTGCAGAACAGCAGAATGGTGATCAATTCTGTGGAAAACGGTGACAACTTTATGGCATCCAGTGATTATCTGTATAGGAAAAAGGGTGTATATGATACCGGGATTTCGATGCTGGAGTATGATGGAGGAGTATCTTATCACGGAAAATCTATAGTGATCGATGAGGATATGTCAATTATTGGTTCTTATAATATGGATCTGCGCAGCACATATGTGGATACTGAACTGATGCTGGCAGTACGGAGCAGGAAACTGACAGAGGAATTGACCGGATACATGGATGAGATGGAAAAGGACTGCAGAGTAGTGACCGGACCGGATACCTATGAAGTGCCGGAGCATATACAGGTAGAAGAGATTCCTTTTTGGAAAAAGACAGCTATGCGTGCAGTTGGATTGATTATGCAGCCTTTTCGCTGTATGGTGTAAAGAAAACATTTTCCAGCACTACCGAAGCAGTTGTGGTTAATCATCTATGAAAGATGGAGATGCAGCTATATCTATGGTTTTCATAACAGTCTCTCGGATGTATAATTAAAATAGGAACAGGAAAACGTGCAGAGGATTACCGGGAAGGGAGTTGGTATTATGTCGATACGTGGTGCTGTAATGGTACCTCATCCGCCGCTTATAATTCCGGAGGTGGGAAGAGGACAGGAGGTGGGAATTTCGGCTACAATAGCGGCTTATGAAAAAGCCGCACAACATGTGGCGAAGCTATGTCCGGATACTGTTGTGGTGACGACACCCCATTCTGTCATGTATGCGGATTATTTTCATATCTCGCCGGGAAGAGAGGCAGAGGGAGATTTTGGAAAGTTTGGTGCAAAAGAAGTACGGATCAAGGCGAAATACGATATAGAATTGCGAAGTCAGCTCTGCAGCCTTCTGGACAGGGATGGCTTTATGGCCGGAACCAGAGGAGAGCGGGACAGCCGGCTGGATCATGCCACTATGATACCATTGTACTTTCTGGAAAAGCAGCAGGTCAGATACAGGATACTTAGGATTGGATTATCAGGGCAGACACTGGAGGCACATTATCGACTGGGGGAGTATATCAGCAAGGCCGCTGATATACTGGGCAGGAATGTTGTCATGATCGCCAGTGGGGATTTATCGCATAAACTTTTGGAAGCTGGTCCTTATGGTTATCAGAAGGAAGGGCCTGAATATGATAAAAGAGTCATGCAGGCCATGGGAACCGGAAATTTTGGTGATTTATTGGACTTTCCGGATGATTTTTGTGAGAAAGCAGCAGAGTGCGGCCACAGGTCTTTTGTGATCATGGCTGGAGCTTTCGATGGAACTTCTGTGAATTCAAAGCGATTGTCTTATGAAGGCCCTTTTGGAGTAGGGTATGGGATTTGTACATATGAGACTGTTGGAAAGGATAATACAAGAAGATTTCTCAATCAGTATGAAGAAATGCAGAGACAAAATCTGGAACACAAAAAAGCCTCTGAAGATGCCTATGTCAGGCTGGCAAGAAAAGCTTTGGAGACTTATGTGAGAACAGGAAAAATGCTGGTGATTCCGGATGATCTTCCGGAAGAACTACGCTCTAAACGTGCAGGCGTGTTTGTCTCTCTGAAGATGCATGGAAGGCTGCGCGGATGTATTGGAACAATTTTGCCGGTGACAGATTCGGTGGCAGAGGAGATAGCAGACAACGCTGTAAGTGCCGGATGCCGTGATCCCAGATTTACACCTGTTAAGGAAGAAGAGCTTGATCAGCTTGTCTACAGTGTAGACGTTTTGGGGGAAACTGAAGAAATTGCTTCGCTGGAGGAACTGGATGTAAAGGAGTACGGTGTGATCGTATCCAAGGGGAGAAAGAAAGGTCTGCTGCTGCCCAATCTGGAGGGTGTGGATACGGTGGAAGAACAGATATCCATTGCCATGCAGAAAGCCGGTATTGATGAAACAGAGACTGGAGTTAAGCTGGAACGGTTTCGGGTGATCAGACACAAATGATAAGGCGAAACCAATGAAAACGGGGTGTCTTATGAAAAAAGAATGCGGAGTTTGTATGCATCACTGCAGACTGGAAGAAGGGCAGACAGGGCGATGCAGGGCCAGGAAAAATGTTGAGGGCAGAATAGAATCTGTCAACTATGGAAGATGTACGGCACTGGCGTTGGATCCCATAGAAAAGAAGCCGCTGCGTAGGTTTTATCCGGGAAAAAAGTTGCTCTCAGTGGGCAGTTTTGGCTGTAATCTGTCCTGTCCGTTTTGTCAGAATCATGAAATCTCCATGGCTGGTGAAAATGGGGCGGACTATATATATTTGAGTCCAAAAGAGTTGGCATCACAGGCAGAAGCGCTTAGAGAGCGGGGAAATATTGGAGCTGCATTTACATATAATGAGCCTCTTGTGGGATACGAATATGTGCGGGATGCAGCCATGGAAGTAAGAAAAAGAGGAATGAAGAATATCCTTGTCACGAATGGAGCGTTTACGGAGGAAACAGAGGAGGCTGTGCTGCCCTATATAGATGCCATGAATATTGATTTAAAAGGTTTTACAGAAGACTATTACGAAAAATTGGGAGGAGACTTGGAAACAGTAAAGGCATTTATAAAAAAGGCGGTGAGAGCATGCCACGTGGAGATAACTACGCTGGTGGTGCCGGGAGAAAACAATTCTGTGGATGAGATGCGGAAATTGGCTGAATGGGTGGCTGCTCTCGATTGTGAGATACCTCTGCACGTGACCAGGTTTTTCCCCAGATGGAAGATGAGGGACCGGGAGGCAGCGGATGTGGGGAATGTATACCAATTAGCAGAGGAGGCAGGAAAGTACCTGAAGTATGTGTATACAGGTAACTGCTGATTTGTGTCCCGGCAGAGCGTAGTATCTTAGTAGAGTGCCTTACTGGAATTCGGGCATGTGTTTTCGATACCATAGGGGCAGCATATTGCGCTGGCAGCGGGGATTTTTGCGCTGTTCAATGCCAATAGTCTGAAAGAAAGATTTCCAGAGACCCACATATGGGTCAAAGCGATCCTTTGAAGCCTCCATGTAGGAGAGTTCTTCCGCTGTTATAGGCGTCAAAAAATAGTCGCTGTCAGCAGGATGTACGACAGAAATCATACGCGTTTTATCTATGATCATCCAGTGCTCCGAGGGCATACGGTCCTCAAAATTAGGTGCAAGTATGGTAAGGACATTGCACTTTGGTTCAATGATTGAGAGCAGAACCTGGTTTTTCAGTCTGGAGAAACGGACAAATTCCCGAAAGAGATGGGCCTCATTGGCAACCTTGCGGTTCAGTTCAAAGACGGCGGATACGGCGGGGTTACCCAGCATCTGGGATGTCCTTTCTCCATAGACAAAACCGAGGATCATGTATCGGTAGATGATATCAAGCTTATCGGTACTGTCGGACATGGCAGCACGGTAGATGTCATGGTATGACTTTTCAGAGATTTTCTCCCGTATGGAGCGTATCACTTTTTGGACTTTTTCTTCATCAGGGTCCACGTGTCGGTATTCGCAGAAGAGTTCCGGGGACCAGATGGGTTCTGTCTGGAGTTTTATGTTGCTGTGGCCCAGACGGGCGGACCAGGCCACGTAGATACAGGTCATCATGGATTCAAAAGTGTCTTGGCAGGTGAATATTACCATGTGTGGACTCCTTTCAATGGATTATAAGGGACGGGAATTCACAGGGGGCCGGGGGCGTTGTGTCTGCAGCCTCTTCCCTGTGAGTTTCCCTGGATATTGACGGCAGTCTGCTGCCGGTTTTAAATAAAATCATAATTGACCGCTGAGGGTTTTCAGGGGATCCTCCGGGGCAGGGGTGGTCAGGTTCAGGTCATCGAAGAGGGAGAGCTGACGGTAGGTCTGAGGGTGGTCCAGAGACCAGGTGGTTTTTTGGTCCGTGGAAGTGAGCTGGCGGGTGATAAAATCTTCTTCGATAGGGGTTCGGTAGAGCATTTTGCCGCTGCAGGTGATAAAGTATTGGGCGCGTTTCAGGACGACGCCCAATTTTTTTAGGGCTGGGAAATCCAGACGAGTGGTCCTGCGGGCCTGGACGATCCGATAGGCGGATTTGTTGCCCAGGCCGGGGACTTTCAGCAAATCTTCGTAGGAAGCGGTCTGAATCTCTATGGGAAACAGCTCCAGGTGGCGCAGCGCCCAGTCGCATTTGGGGTCCAGAAGGATGTTGAAGTTTGGACGGCCGGGATCCAGAAGATCCTCAGCGTGGAAACCGTAAAAGCGCAAAAGCCAGTCCGCCTGATACAGGCGGTGCTCTCTCAAGAGAGGAGGCGCTGTGTCCAGGGAGGGAAGGTCAGAATCTTCGTTCAATGGAACATAGGCGGAGAAGAAGACTCGTTTTAAATCAAACTGCTGATACAGGGATTGTGTTACCTGTAAAAGCTGGTAGTCGTTTTCCGGGGTTGCACCGATGATCATCTGTGTGCTCTGGCCTGCGGGGACAAAGGAACGGCTTTGGGAAGCAGGCAGGGAAGGAGCGTCCTGGCGGAAATAATAGGACGGACTTCCCACAAAGGAAGAGGGTGTGGTTACAGGCCGGGTCATGGAGGCAGAAGGGCGGATGACGGCGGAGGTAGCTGTCTCTGCTTTTTTTGTAAGAGAATGAGGACGAGGCCCGGCAGCGGTTTGAGAATCTGTCAGTGATCTGGAACCGAAAGTGCCGGTGATGGTGTCCTGTTTTTCCTTTTTATCTTTGAAGATGGAATTGGAGAGATAGCGGTTGGCGCTGCTCCGTTCCATCTGGGCAGACTTACCTATGGAAAGCCGGTAATCTGTGATCCCGTGCTGTATCTGCTGAATGGGTTTTAAGATATTCTCATGGCTTTTGCCGGGAGCCAGGGCGTGAAGGGACTCTCTGGTGGGAAGTTCCATGTTGACGCTCATGCGGTCAGCAAGGTAACCAATCTGTTCGATGATTTCCGGGGCGGCTCCGGGGACGGCCTTGGCATGGATATAACCGCGGAAATGGTATTGGGTGCGCAGCAGATAGAGGCTTCTGTACATGAGTTCCATAGTGTAGGTTGGATTTTTTACTACACCGGAGCTTAGAAAGAGTCCTTCTATATAATTTCTCTTATAAAATTCTATGGTAAGACTGCAGATTTCTTCCGGAGTGAAGGTGGTGCGTACCTTATCGTTGGAACGGCGGTTCAGACAGTATTTGCAGTCATAGATGCACTCATTGGATAATAAGATTTTTAAAAGGGAGATACAGCGGCCGTCAGAGGCAAAGCTGTGGCAGATGCCGGCTGCTACGGAATTGCCCAGACTCCCCTTTTCCCCACGGCGGTCAGAGCCGCTGGAGGTACATGCCACATCGTACTTGGCCGCATCTGATAAAATTTTCAATTTTTCTTCCAGGGTTAGGGATGATGATAGGTACATATTGCTCAAATCCTTCCGAATGTATGTTCTGTTTACAGGATATCACAGGGAGAGAATGATGTCAAGAACAAATGTTCGATAATGGGCGCTTTTAATTACTATCCACAGCTACTGTCCTGCCAGGTGCTTTTATGCCCCATCGCATGAAAATTCCGAGACAGCCGGCGCGATATAGAGCAGAATACGCCATATCTGTACATCATCTGCACAATGCGGGTTGTGCCGCCGGGAATGGAGTGAAAGGTAACAGGAAAAGGAATATTTGAAGGGTTGGCAGCATATAATTTAGCAGTACGATAAGGGGGTATTTTAATGGATACATATAACATTTATAAAGACATACAAGCCCGCACCAGAGGAGAAATTTACATAGGGGTAGTGGGGCCGGTACGGACAGGAAAATCCACGTTCGTCCGCCGCTTTATGGAGCTGGCAGCACTGCCGAACATGGAAGAGACAGCACAGAAAGAGGTAAGGGATCAGCTTCCTCTGAGCGGCTCCGGAAAATTGATCACAACAGTGGAGCCGAAGTTTATTCCGAAAGAAGCTGCCAAAATTAAGATTGGCGAGGACGTAACAGCAAAAATCCGCCTGATAGACTGTGTGGGGTATATGGTGCCTGATGCGGCCGGAAATATGGAAGACGGCAAGGAACGAATGGTGAAGACCCCCTGGTTTGGATATGAAATACCTTTCCATCAGGCAGCGGAGACAGGCACAAAAAAAGTCATTGAAGAACACTCTAATATCGGCCTTGTCATCACATGTGACGGTTCTTTTGGAGAGATTCCCAGGAATAATTACATAGAGAGTGAGGAGAAAACCGTTGCCGAGCTTAAAAAGGCGGGAAAACCGTTTTTGATCCTGGTAAATTCCCAGAAGCCATACAAGGAGGAGACACTTGCCCTGTGTGAGGAGCTGAAACAAAAGTATCAGGCAGGTGTTCTGAGTGTAAACTGTGAACAGCTCCGCAGGGATGATGTGACAAGGATCATGGAGAAAATACTGTATGAATTTCCTATTGTGCAGATGGAATTTTTCATACCGAAATGGGTGGAAATTCTTCCCACAGACCATTATCTGAAGGCAGAACTGCTTGACTGCATCCGTGAATTAATGGGGAAGATGAGATATGTGAAGGATGCTGCCAGAGATAAAATGGTTCTGAAGTCCAAGTTTGTGCGAAATCTGGTACCGGAAGCTCTGGACCTGTCCACCGGAAAGGTGAGGATCCGGGTGGATATGGATGAGAACTGGTACTATGCTGTTTTAAGCGAGATGACAGGGGTATCTATTTCAGATGAATACGAACTGATCCATACCATGCAGGAGCTGGCTAAGATGAAGGAAGAGTATGTGAAGGTGCGTGAAGCAATCTCTTCCGTGAGAGGAAAGGGATACGGCGTGGTGACACCGGATAAATCGGAGATCAAGCTGGAAGAGCCTATGGTCATTAAACAGGGCAGCAAATACGGTGTGAAGATCAAATCAGTCAGCCCGTCTATTCATATGATCCGGGCTAATATTGAGACAGAGATCGCACCGATCGTGGGAAGTGAAGAGCAGGCAAAAGACCTGATCGAATATATCAAGACCAGTGATGAGCGGCAGGAGAGTATATGGCAGACAAATATTTTCGGCAAATCCATTGGTCAGCTGGTTGAGGATGGTATTCACACAAAACTTGTCCAGATCAGCGATGAAAGCCAGGTGAAACTCCAGGATACCATGCAGAAAATTGTAAATGACAGCAAAGGCGGGCTGGTATGCATTATCATCTGATGATAAAGTGTTGTCGTTTCTGTTTAAAGAACTGGGTTGGGGCAGAGTGTTGAGTGTGAAACAGCCTGCAACAGTTGTTGTTACTGTTCACATATATTATCCCGCGAGGCGTTTTGCGTAGCAAAATCCCGAGTTAGCCAGCGCCAAAATGCAATTCATTGCATTTTGTGTGCAGCGCGAAGCGTGTTACTGTACAAAAACTACACTTTTAGCATACTATGAACAGTAACCAGTTGTTTTGTATAATATGTCGGAAGTTTTCTTTTACATTGACTTTTCCTGGGGAAAATTATATAATTACAACAGTGATTATATTGCCCGGAAACGTTACGGAAGCAGGTGAAATTCCTGTGCAAGTCCGTTACTGTACAGCCAGATACGTGCGGAGCCGGAGAGGGGGACGTCTGCGGCAACCGGACAGTTCAAAACAACAGGATAAGTGTGTTATTTTTCTATTCTGCTGTTACCCATAAGAAAAAGAATCCGTTGTCAGTTTTCTGGCAGCGGTTTTTAATTTGGAAAAAAGATGCGGCTTATTGTAGCCGATTCGGAGAAATGAACATATGACACATAAGACTGGTCTGGAAGACTATTATATCATCAGGAATAATAAGAAAATGCGTTTCGGCTATACCACCGGAACATGCGCAGCCGCGGCTTCAAAGGCTGCCGCGCAGATGCTGTTGTCAGGAGAGGAGATCCGGGAGATTCCCTTTCTGACGCCAAAAGGAATTTTGCTGAATCTGGAAATTCTGCATATAGAAAAGGGAGAGGATTTTGTATCCTGTGCTGTGCGCAAGGATGCGGGAGATGACCCGGATATGACAGATGGACTGGAAATATTTTCCATCGTAAAGAAGATCAGGGACTCCAAAATTGTGCTGGACGGCGGCCCCGGTGTGGGGCGTGTTACAAAAAAAGGCCTGGAACAGCCGGTGGGAAATGCGGCGATCAACAAAGTGCCCCGCAGTATGATCTTAAAAGCAGTGGAGGATGTCTGTTCTGAATATGATTATGAAGGCGGCCTGGAAATCATTATAAGCGTTCCAAAAGGGGAAGAGGCAGCCAGGAAGACTTTTAATCCGAGGCTTGGCATTCAGGGCGGTATCTCTATTCTGGGTACTTCCGGTATTGTGGAACCCATGAGTGAGAGCGCACTGATAAAAACCATAGAAGTGGAAATGCGGCAGAGGATAGAAAACGGCAGCCGCTTTCTTCTGGTGACTCCCGGTAATTACGGCTCTGCATATCTGAAGGAGCATATGGACCTTCCCCTTGAGGAAGCCATGAAATGCAGCAACTACGTAGGTGAGACCATCGACATGGCAGTTTCTATGGGCGTGGAAGGCATTCTTTTTGTTTCCCATATTGGAAAATTCATAAAAGTGGCAGCAGGTATCATGAACACCCATTCCCGCTGTGCAGATGCCCGGGCAGAGGTTTTAGCTGCCAATGCCATGCGGGCAGGAATATCTGCAAAAACCGCACTGGATATTTTGAACACAGTCACAACGGATGAAGCATTAGTTCTCATTGAAAGAGAGGGAAAGCTGCAGGATACCATAAAGGAGGTAACAGACAGGATTTCCTATTATCTGCATCACCGTGCGTATGACAGGATGAAGCTGGGCGCTGTGATCTTTTCAAATGAATTCGGTTATCTGGGAGAAACTAAAAAGGCCGGGGAACTGATGGCGCTCATAAGAGAACAGAATACAAAAGAAGAGTAGGCTTCCAAAAGTGAAGAGAGGGCAATAAGAAAACAGGCTTCAAAAAAGACGAGACAGCAAAGACAAAGCAGACTTTAAAAGGAGACAGAGCTGCAAAAGCAGACTTTAAAGAGAAAACAAGACACAAATAGATAAAGGAGAAAGACAAAGATGAAAGGTAAATTATTTGGATTAGGGGTGGGACCGGGAGATCCGGAACTGCTGACACTCAAGGCACTTCGTCTGATCAGGGAGAGCGAAGTGATCGCTGTACCGGGCAATGACGTAAAGGAGAGTGTGGCCTACAAGATAGTAAAGGGCGCTTATGAAGATCTGGACAAAAAAGAACTGATCCCCATTGCCATGCCTATGACAAAAGACCCGAAGGTTTTGGAGGCAAATCACGACAAGGCTGCGGATGATGTGGAGAACTGGCTGAAAGAAGGAAAAAATGTAGCCTTTTTGACCCTGGGAGATCCCACTGTGTATTCCACTTATCTCTATGTACATAAAAGAATCGTGGAGCGGGGATATGAGGCAGAGATTGTTAGCGGCATTACCTCCTTCTGCGCAGTGGCAGCCAGACTGAATATGGGGCTTGTGGAAATGGCAGAGCCGCTTCATGTGATCCCTGCCACATATAACGCGGATACCATGGATGACATCTTAAAGCTTCCGGGAACAAAAGTGCTGATGAAGACAGGTAAGAAACTGAAACAGGTGCGTGAAAGCATACTGGAAAGCGGACAGGCAGCAGTTATGATCGAAGACTGCGGCATGCCCACAGAAAAAATATACACAAGTGCAGAGGAAATACCGGAACAGTCCGGATACTATTCCCTGATCATTGCAAAGGAGAAGAAGACATTATGATACATTTTGTTGGTGCGGGCAGTGGTGCCCCTGATTTGATCACTTTGAGAGGAAAGAAATTTCTGGAGGAAGCGGATATCATCATCTATGCGGGTTCCCTGGTGAACCCCCAGCTTCTTGAATATGCAGGAGAGGGCTGTGAGATATATAACAGCGCAAAAATGACCCTGGAGGAAGTTCTGGATGTTATGCGCAGGGCTGAGAAAGAGAATAAAATGACAGTGCGCCTCCACACAGGAGATCCCTGTCTGTACGGTGCCATCAGAGAGCAGATGGATGTGCTGGACGAAGAGAAGATTGCCTATGATTACTGCCCTGGGGTAAGTTCTTTCTGCGGAGCGGCTGCAGCTCTAGATCTGGAGTATACTCTGCCGAATGTATCACAGAGTGTGGTCATAACAAGAATGGCAGGCAGAACACCGGTGCCGGAGAAAGAGAGCATAGAGTCCTTTGCGGCACATCATGCAACCATGGTGGTATTTCTGAGCACTGGTCTTTTGGAGGAACTTTCCAAGCGCTTGATCGCAGGGGGATATACTGCAGATACACCGGCGGCGATCGTGTACAAAGCCACCTGGGAGGATGAGAAATCCTTTGTATGTACAGTGGGCACCCTGGCCGAGACTGCCAGAAAGAACAATATCACCAAGACGGCTCTTATGATCATCGGTGATGTAGTGGCACACAACGGATATGACCGTTCCAAATTATATGATCCCGGTTTTACAACAGAATTCAGAAAGGGTACGGATTCCATATGAAAGTTTCCATTATCAGCTTCAGCCGCGCAGGATACCGCCTGAGCGAAATGCTCTACTGGGTGATGAAGGAGCGCGGATATGAGGTGGAGTCATATACAAAGAGCAAATATACAAAAAAAGTCATGGACGAGTCACAGCTTGAGGTGGACGACAGAGCTTTCCGCAATGTAAAGCAGTTTGCCAAACCTGTGGACGCCTCCATTAAAGAATGGGCCGGTATGCGGTTCCAGGATTCGGATGCTATTGTGTTTGTGGGAGCCTGCGGGATCGCTGTGCGCAGTATAGCCCCCTTTGTGACCAGCAAGAAAATAGACCCGGCAGTTATTGTAGTGGACGAACAGGGAGGCTTTGCCATTTCCCTACTGTCCGGACATATTGGCGGAGCAAACGAACTCACAGAGGAAATTGCTGATATCATTCACGCCACACCGGTTATCACCACGGCGACGGATATCAATAAAAAATTTGCAGTGGATGTGTTTGCCAGAAAAAACGGGTGCTATATTTCTGATATGGATTTGGCAAAAGAAATCTCTGCAGCGCTTGTAGACGGGAAGGAAGTTGGTTTTGCCAGTGATTTCCCGTGGATAGGAGATATCCCTTCGGAACTTATCCTGCTGGATGAGGAGAAAGAAAAGCCGGAAATCGGTATCTATGTGACTGACAACTACCAGAAGCATCCCTTTGTCCATACCCTTTATCTGGTGCCTAGAGTGGTGACCGTGGGAGTGGGATGTAAAAAAGATACTCCTAAGGAAACAGTGGAGCGGGTCATCCGCAGAGCCTGCGATGAACTGCTGCTGCCCTCTGTGTCCATGGAGCGGGTGGCAAGTATAGATCTGAAAAAAGAGGAGGCAGGCATCATAGGATACTGCCAGGACAGGAATCTGCCGTTTGTCACTTTTACAAAGGAGGAACTGGCATTGGTGGAAGGTACCTTTGCAGAGTCAAAATTTGTGGAAGAGGTGACAGGTGTTGACAATGTCTGCGAGCGAAGCGCGGTTCTCGGCAGCAGCCAGGACGGTGTGAAGAGTATGCTGATTTTAAGAAAATACGCGGAGGACGGGGTGACCGTTGCTCTTGCCAGAAGGAAATGGAGTGTGCATTTTGAATAAATTATACGTGGTGGGCATCGGTCCGGGTGCCTATGAGAAGATGACGATCGAGGCAGCAGATGCCCTGAAAAACAGTGATGTGATCATTGGATATACCGTTTATGTGGACCTGGTAAAAGATCATTTTCCGGGTAAAGAGTTTTTAACAACACCTATGAAGAAGGAAGTGGAGCGCTGTGTCATGGCTTTTGAGGAGGCCATGAAAGGAAAGACAGTTTCTATGATCTGCAGCGGGGATGCCGGTGTATACGGCATGGCCGGCCTGATGTATGAGGTAGGTACAGGATATCCGGGTGTGGAGCTGATCATCATTCCCGGTGTCACCGCAGCAACCGGAGGAGCGGCAGTTCTGGGTGCGCCTTTGATCCATGACTTCTGTCTGATAAGTCTCAGCGATCTGCTGACGCCCTGGGAGAAGATCGAGACGAGACTGACGGATGCCGCACATGGGGATTTTGTTGTCTGCCTGTACAATCCGTCCAGTAAAAAGCGACATGATTACCTGATGAAAGCCTGTGACCTGATGATGAAATATAAATCAGAAGATACAGTGTGCGGAATCGTGGGCAATATCGGAAGAGAAGGGGAAGAGATGAAGGTCATGACCCTGAAAGAGTTAAGGGAGACAAAAGTGGATATGTTTACCACGGTCTTCATCGGCAATTCCCAGACAAAGGAGATCGGCGGCAGAATGGTGACACCGAGAGGCTATAAAAATGTGTAAAGTTCTGGTGTTTGCAGGTACCACGGAAGGGCGTAAGATCGCAGAATTTCTGGACAGCCAGTCCGTACCGTCCCACATCTGTGTAGCGACAGAGTATGGGGAGGAACTGCTGCCAAAGAGCGGGCATATGACAGTCTCCCATACCCGCCTGACCGAAGAGGATATGGAGGCGCTCATGCGGGAGATACAGGCGGACCCGGTCATTGACGCAACCCATCCCTATGCGGCTGAGGTGACGAAAAATATCCGTTCTGCCTGTGAGAAAGCCGGATGCAGGTATGTAAGACTTCTGCGCGGCGGCAGAGAAGGTGATACGAAAAAGGACAGGGCAGTTTACGTCTCCAGTGTGGATGAGGCGGCTGAGTTCTTAAAAGGCACCAAGGGGAATGTGCTGGTCACAACCGGAAGCAAGGAGATCGCCAAATATACGGTGATCCCGGGATACAGAGAAAGAGTATATGCCAGGGTTCTCTCTCTGGCAGACGTGGCAGCCCAGTGTGCCGCGCATGGATTTGAAGGAAAGAATTTGATCTGCATGCAGGGGCCTTTTTCAAAAGAGATGAACAGAGCCATGATAGAGCAGCTTGACTGTAAATATCTGATCACAAAAATGTCGGGTGCCACCGGCGGATATCAGGAAAAACTGGATGCTGCCTGGGAGACGGGGTGTATTCCCGTAGTGGTTGGAAGGCCTCTTTTGGAGGAGGGGATTACCCTTTCCCAGTGCAGAGGAATGCTCTGTAGTCAGTTCTCTCTGCATCCGTCCCAGGAGATTTCCCTTGTGGGGATAGGCGTGGGCAGCGAAGATCTCATGACTTCGGAGGCTCGAAAGGTGCTGAAAGAGGCGGAACTGGTCATCGGCGCCAGGCGGATGGTGGAAGCCGCGGCCTTTGAGGGGCAGGATACCTGTATGGAGTATGACAGTGATAAGATCAGCAGGTACATAGAGACACATCCCGAATACGAGAAGATCGCTGTGGTATTGTCCGGGGATGTGGGCTTTTACAGCGGGGCAAGGAAACTGCTGGAGAAGCTTTCCGGGCATAACGTGAGGATCGTATGCGGAATCTCCTCCCTGGTTTATTTCATGGGGAAGATCGGCAGATCCTGGGATGATGCGTTTATCACCAGCGCCCATGGAAGAAATGCCAATCTCACGGCAGCGGTCCGTACCCATGAGAAGGTTTTCGCTATTCTGGGCAGCAGAGACGGCGTGTCTCTTCTGGCAAAAAAACTGCTGGATTACGGAATGGAGCAGGTGCGCCTGTTTGTAGGGGAACAGCTCTCCTATGAGCAGGAGAAGATCATTGCCGGTTATCCAAAAGATTTTGTCTCTTATACAGGAGATCCCCTGAGTGTGGTGTATGCGGAGAACAAAGCCTTTGTGCCGGATCCTGCCACTCATGGCATCCGGGACGAGGAATTTATAAGGGATAAAGTACCCATGACAAAAGAGGAGGTGCGCACCGTATCTCTTGCAAAACTGGGACTTTTCAAAGATTCCGTCTGCTGGGATGTAGGAGCCGGAACTGGGTCTGTCTCTGTGGAGATGGCCCTTCGGGCCTGTGAGGGAAGGGTCTACGCCATTGAGAAAAAATCTATGGCCGCGGAACTTCTTCAGAAAAATAAGGTGAAATTCGCTGCAGACAACCTGATCGTTGTGGAAGGGGAGGCACCCGAGGCGCTGGAGCAGTTGGAAGCGCCTACCCATGCGTTCATCGGAGGTTCCTCCGGGAATATGAAGTCCATTATGGAACTTCTGCTTCGCAAAAATCCCCGTGTGAGGATTGTGATAAACTGCATTGCCATGGAGAGCGTGGCGGAAGCGCTTCGCTGTTTAAAGGAGCTGCCGGTCACAGATACGGATGTGGTGCAGCTCAGTGTGGGAAGGGCAAAAAAGGCAGGCCCATACCATATGATGATGGGAGAAAATCCAATCACCATCATTTCCTGTACAGGTGAGATCAGATAGGAGAGATGCTTTATGAAAATACCCCGCGTACTTCTTTGTGCCGGTGCCAGCGGCAGCGGCAAAACCTTGATCACCTGCGGAATTCTGCAGGTTTTGAAAAACCGCGGGCTGAAGGTGGCCTCCTTTAAGTGCGGGCCTGATTATATTGACCCTATGTTCCATTCAAAAGTCATTGGGACCAAGTCCAGAAACCTGGACACCTTCTTTGCAGACAGGGATGTGGTGCGGTATCTGCTGGCAGAAAACAGCCGTGACATGGACCTTGCGCTTATGGAGGGCGTCATGGGATATTACGACGGAGTGGGAGGGACCACCAGCAGGGCAAGCGCCTATGAACTGGCAAATGTGACAAAGACACCTGCAGTTTTGATCGTGAACTGCAGGGGCATGAGTGTGTCCGTACTCCCTTATATCAAGGGGTTCATGGAATACAGAAAAGACAGCCGGATCGCAGGTGTGATCCTGAATCAGATGACAGCCATGCTGTATCCCAGGGTCAGGAAAATGATAGAGGAGGAACTCTCGGTACCTGTTCTGGGATATGTGCCTAAGGTGGAGGAGTGTGTTCTTGAAAGCCGCCATCTGGGTCTTGTGATGCCTGAGGAGGTGGAAGGGTTCCGGGAAAAGCTCATGAAACTGGCAGAAATACTGGAGCAGACACTCTGCATAGACAGGATTTTAGAGATTGCAGGGGGTGCACCCGAAATTTCAGAGGATAAGCCATGGAAAGAGGACAGTGCTTATGAGTTCTGCCTTCCTGAACGGATAAGGATCGGTGTTGCCAGGGATGAGGCGTTTTGTTTTGTTTATGAGGACAATCTGAAACTGCTGGAGCAGATGGGCGCGGAAATTGTTTATTTTTCGCCGGTCCATGACAAAAGGCTTCCGGAAGGATTAAATGGTTTGATCTTTTACGGAGGGTATCCGGAGCTTCTGGGAAAAGAACTGGAAGATAATTACACGGTCCGCCGGGCAATCCTGACAGAATATCAGAGGGGAATCCCAATCATGGCAGAGTGCGGCGGTTTTATGTACCTGCATGAGTCCATGGAGGATATGGATAAAAATCCATGTGACGGTGTGGGAATCATACCGGGACATGCTTACAGGACAGAAAAACTGGGACGGTTTGGATATGTGACACTGACCCAAAGAGAGGGAACTGTATTCGGAAAAAATATTGGGAAGAGTCCCGCCCACGAGTTTCATTATTTTGATTCCACATCCTGTGGGGAGGATTTTCTGGCAGAGAAACCAATGAGCAGCAGGTCCTGGAACTGCCTGCATGGGTCTGAGCATCTGCTGGCAGGATTTCCGCATTTTTATTACTACGGTAATCCCAGGCTGCCGCAGGCGTTTCTGGAGAAATGTCTGGAATACAGGAAAATGGGGAAATAAAGGGCAGAGTTTCGGTGAACAGCAAAATGCTTGGCAGAAGTATAATACTGAGCAGCAGCAAAACACTGGGCAGCAAAAATACATACAGAGGAAGAGAGGAAAGGAATATGAAACTGGAAGAGGCTTTAAAAATGATCGAACCGGTCAACGAGGAAGTGATGGAGGAGTGTAAAAAACGCTGGGACAGTATTGCGCATCCCCTTCACAGTTTGGGCAAGCTGGAGGATCTTTTGGTACAGATCACAGGTATCACAGGATGCCTGGATATTCATCTGGAAAAGAAAGCGCTGGTTCCCATGTGTGCGGACAACGGCGTAGTTGAGGAAGGCGTGACTCAGACCGGACAGGAGATCACGGCACTGGTGGCAGAAAATTTCCTGCAGACAAAAGCAGTTTCCAGTATCATGTGTAAAACCGTCGGAGCAGAAATCTTCCCTGTAGATGTGGGCGTGGCAAAAGATGTAAGTATTTTAAACCGCAAGATTGCCTATGGGACAAAAAACATGACAAAAGAACCGGCCATGACAAGAGAGCAGGCGGTCCAGGCCATCGAGACGGGAATCGAGATGGTAGAAATGCTGAAAGAAAAAGGCTACGGAATCATTGCCACCGGAGAGATGGGAATCGGTAATACTACCACCAGCAGTGCTGTGGCTTCCGTGCTCTTGGACATGCCTGTGGAAAATATGACAGGGCGCGGCGCAGGTCTTTCAAGTGAGGGTCTGAACCGTAAGATCAATGCCATCAAAAAGGCGGTTGCTGTGAATAAACCGGATAGAAAGGATGCAGTTGATGTGGTGGCAAAGGTGGGAGGATTTGACATTGCTGCCATTGCGGGACTGTTTTTAGGCGGCGCGGCTCTTAAGATCCCTGTTGTGATCGACGGTGTGATCTCCGCCACAGGAGCCTTGGTCGCGGCCGGGATCTGTCCAACCGCAAAGCAATATATGATTGCCAGCCATGTATCAAAAGAGCCTGCGGGACATCTGCTTCTGGAAGCCCTGGGAAAGGAAGCCTGCCTGCACTGTGACATGTGCCTGGGAGAGGGAACCGGAGCCGTGGCGTTCTTCCCGCTTCTGGACATTGCCGCGGCTGTATTTTATGGAATGAGCGACTTCGGCGGCATCGGCATGGATGCCTATGTGCCATTAGACTAAAGGACAGCGGGGCAAAATATGATAACTTTGGTGACAGGGGGAAGCGGAAGCGGAAAATCTGCCTATGCAGAGGATGTACTGACAGGCTTTGGTGACTGTGAGAGAATCTATATCGCTACCATGTACCCCTTTGATGAGGAGAGTAAAAAGCGTGTGGAACGCCACAGGCGTATGCGGGCTGAAAAGAAATTTACAACCATAGAGTGTTATACAGGTCTGAAGCATGTGCAGGTGCCGAAAGGCGCCTGTGTGCTTCTGGAGTGTCTGTCCAACCTGACGGCCAATGAGATGTTTCAGGAAGACGGCGCTAAGGAGAGGACTGTGGAGGCGGTTCTGGAGGGAATCGCCTCCCTGGAAGCCCAGGCAGCAGAGCTGGTGATCGTGACAAATGAAATTTTTTCAGACGGTATCGAGTATGATGAGGAGACCAGGCGGTACCAGAGTTACCTGGGGGAGATCAACCGGGAGACTGCACGCCGGGCCTGTCAGGTGACAGAGGTGGTGTATGGCATTCCCCTCATATACAAGAGTAGAACAGATAAGGAAGACAGGATGGGGGAAACAGACCATGAGACAGAGTAAGGCGGGACAGTTTTGGAACAGTTTTAAGATAGCTTTTTCTATGTATTCTAAGATTCCTATGCCCCAGAGTGAGTGGACAAAGGAAAATATGCGGTATGTCATGTGCTTTTTTCCGTTGATCGGTGTTGTGATCGGCGGACTTTCCTGGCTTTGGGGGACCTATGCCTGGAATTTTCTGGACAGCCGTGTCTTTATCACCATTGTGCTGCTCCTGATCCCGGTTCTTGTCAGCGGAGGAATCCATTTAGATGGCCTTTTGGACACCTCAGATGCCCTGAATTCCTATCAGCCCAGGGAGAAGAAACTGGAAATCTTAAAAGATTCCAATGCAGGTGCCTTTGCCATTATTGTGGGAATCTGCTATTTCCTCCTGTATTTTGGCGTTTACAGTGAACTGACCGCAGCAGGGCTTCCGGTTGTGTGTATGGGATTCGTACTCTCCAGAGGGATGGGGGCGTTTTCTATAGCATCCTTTCCCATGGCGAAGAATACGGGACTGGCAGCCACTTTTTCAGACGGCGCCCAGAAAAACGCGGTCAGAGTGGTCTCTGTTGTGTTTGCCCTGGTATCGGCAGTGATGATGGTTCTGTATCAGCCGGTGATCGGAGGCTTTGCCGTATTGGGCGCTGCACTGGAATATCTGTACTATTACCGCATGTCCATGAAACAGTTTGGAGGGATCACAGGCGATCTGGCTGGTTTCCACATGCAGATCTGTGAACTTGTCATAGCCCTGTTCACAGTGATCGGTGAGGTGGTTGTGCGCTGTCTGTAAAATCGTATTTGAGTTGTTTGGTAAATGCCCGGCAGGCCGGCGGGAATTTTCGGATATGTTTTGGAAAAAGAATGGAGGAAAGACATATGCAGTTGATCATAGGCGGAGCGTTCCAGGGAAAGAAGGAATATGCAAAGGTTCAGGGCATTGGGGAAAAGGATATGAAGGACGGAGCCAATGCTTCCTATGAGGATATCTTCACCTGTAGATGCCTGTATCATTTTCATGAATGGATCCGTGCAAGACTGCAGGAAGACAGGGATATGTCCCATTTGGAGGAGGAGCTGCTTCGGGTAAATCCTGACATTGTGCTCATAAGCAATGAATTGGGATATGGTGTGGTGCCTGTGGATGCCTTTGACAGGAAATACAGGGAGGCTGTGGGCAGGATCTGCACCAGGATGGCAGCCGCGGCAAAATGTGTTGTCCGCGTGACCTGTGGGATCGGGACGGTGATAAAAAATGGTTAAGATCCTATTGATCCGCCATTCCATGACGGCGGGGAACAAGCTGGGACGTTATATCGGCGCCCGCACAGACGAGCCTCTCTGCGAAGAGGGAATCCGATTGCTTGAAAACTTTTCTTACCCGCCTGTACAGCGGGTTTTTGTAAGCCCCATGCGGCGGTGCAGGGAGACCGCGGAAATTTTGTTTCCGGGAGCTAAAAAAGAGACAGAAGAACATTTAAAAGAATGTGATTTTGGGATTTTTGAGAATAAGAATTATCAGGAGCTGTCAGGGGAACCCCGATACCAGGCATGGATCGACAGCAACGGAACCCTGCCCTTTCCGGAAGGGGAAAGCCAGAAGATGTTTCAAAAGCGGTGCGTGGAAGGTTTTGCCCGGTGTGTGGAGCAGTGTCTGAAGGAGAAACTGCACACAGCAGCTTTTGTGGTGCACGGGGGAACCATTATGAGTATTTTAAGCGCATGCGCGGATCCGGGCAGGAGTTACTTTGAATGGCAGGTAAAGAACGCACAGGGTTACGAAGTATGGGCTGAAGAAACAAAATGGAGAGACAGCCAAAAGATAGAGGTGACCGGCAAATATACACAGGAAGGATTTGACAAGATATGGTGAAATGGACAGCACTGGCCCTGATACTGGGCTTTTTGATAGATTTGCTTTTGGGAGATCCCAGATGGCTGTATCATCCTGTTCGCATCATTGGAAACGGGATATCGCTGCTTGAAAAATTACTGAGATCTGCTTTTCCTAAAACCGCAAAGGGGGAAAGGACGGCTGGGTTTTTCCTGGTGCTGTTGATCTGTATTGGAAGCGGAGGGATCACATTTCTGCTATTGTATCTGGCATACCATATCCACACAGTTCTGGGAATCGTGGTGGAGACGTTTTTGTGTTATCAGATGCTGGCAGTAAAGTCGCTGAAGGATGAGAGTATGCGGGTGTATGAGGAACTGAAAAAGCAGGACCTGCCCGGGGCAAGAAATGCGGTTTCCATGATCGTTGGGAGAGATACCAAAAGTCTGTCTGCAGCCGGTGTGACAAAAGCGGCAGTAGAGACTATTGCGGAAAACACATCCGATGGGATCATAGCGCCCCTTTTTTACATGGCTATAGGGGGGCCTGCCCTGATGTTTCTGTATAAGGGAATTAATACCATGGATTCCATGGTGGGGTATAAAAATGACAAATACCTGAATTTTGGCCGGTACGCTGCCAAACTGGATGATATCGCCAATTATATACCGGCCAGGATCAGCGCCTGGCTGATGATACTTGCCTCAATGTGTGCCGGCTTTGACTGGAAAAATGCGAAGAAGATATTTTTGAGAGACCGATATAATCATGCAAGCCCCAACTCTGCCCAGACAGAGGCAGTCATGGCAGGCGCGCTGGATATCCAGCTTGCGGGAAATGCTTTTTATTTCGGAAAATTATATGAAAAACCCACCATCGGTGA